>DATFUQ010000271.1:0-6657 GCA_035260745.1 Lacunisphaera sp.
CCCGCAATCCAGCACCACCCGATCCACCGGGCTTTGGGCCATCCGGCCGTCCATCCCGCCAAGGCCAGCAAAGCCACGGCATGCACCAAGTGATAAAGCACGGCGGTTTGCCAGACCGAGGCAGTGCCGTTGGCGGCGAGAGTTTCCCTAAGGGCGTGGGCGCCAAACGCTCCGAGGACAACCCCGGTGAAACCGAGCAGACCGGCGGCGGTAACAAAGCTGCGAGCGGAAGGCGGCATAGGCAAATGAGTGTGTCGACAACCCGGGCGAAAACAAACACATCCATAGCCAGCCGTTTCATGCGTTCCATTCAGGCAATCTCCAGACTTTCCCTCGTGGCGCTGCTGGCCGGCCCGCTTCTCGCGCCCGCCGCTGAACCGCCGGCCGTGCGGGCTGATTTCAGCTACGCCTCGCGGTATGTTTTTCGCGGCGTGGAGCGGGCAGGCTCATCGGCGCAGACCACCGTGGAGTTTTTCCGGGACGATTTTCGCGGCGTGGCGTGGGCCAATCTGCCTTTTGCCGGCGGGGTAGGGCGGGAAGTGAGCTTAAATGCAGCCTACATCTGGCACGCCACGGCTGATCTGACACTGGAGGCGTCGGTGGCACACTCCTGGTTCCCGGGGGCACTCGCCGATGACACCAAGCGCACGTTCGAAGCCGGAGTGACCGCCACCTTGGCCGCGATCAACAGCGTCACACCCAGTCTGGCTTACTATCACGACTTCCGGTTGCGGACCGATACCGTGCATGCGTCGCTAGCGCGCAGCCTGGCGCTGACCAAGCTGGGGGCGTTTCTGGACCTGAGCCTGTTTGCCGGGTGGGCCACAGGCGATGACTGGCGCCCGGATGCGCCGGGACCGCGCCGGCACGATAATTACGGCTATTGGGGCGTCGAGGCGCACCTCCCCTACCGGGTAGGGCCTCACTCAACGGTGATTGCAGGACTGCATTATTCGGATGTGACAGGACGCTCCGGAACGAATGGATCATTTGGCCGGACTTCACGCCAAAATCTGTGGGTCACGCTCGGCGTAAGCCTCGACTTTTGAGGGGTTAAGCCACCGGCAGGGTAGTTTCCACCGATGTGAAAGGTTCGGGGTTGACAGGGGGTGTCGGAATCCTTCCCTTTGGCCCCTTTCCGCAAATGAAAACCTATCTGGCCAAGAAAGAGACAATGCAGCCCAAGTGGTATCTGATGGATGCCGAAGGCAAGGTGCTGGGCCGTCTCGCCGTCAAAGCCGCCAACATCCTGCGCGGCCGCCACAAGCCCACTTACACGCCCCATGTTGACACCGGTGACTACGTGGTCGTCATCAACGCGAGCAAGGTCGTCCTCACTGGCCGGAAGGAAGAGGCCACCGAATACATGTCGTTCTCCGGCTATGTCGGCGGCGAGAAATACCGCAAGCTCACCGACGTGCGCCGCCAGAAACCCGAGTTCATCGTGATGCAGGCCGTCAAGGGCATGCTCCCCAAGAACCGCCTCGCGCGCACCATGCTGACCAAGCTCCGGGTTTTCCCGGGCGCCACGCACACCCACGAGGCCCAGAACCCCGTTAAGCTTTAAGTTAACCCATGAGCGCTGAATCCTCCGTTTATCTCGGCACCGGCCGTCGCAAATCCTCCACGGCCCGCGTGCGCCTGATTGCCGGCTCCGGGCAATTTTCGGTCAACGACCGCAAGTTCGAATCCTATTTCACGCACGACAACTTCGTGCGCCGCGCCGTCGCCCCGCTGGTGACGGCCGAGAGCAAGGACAAGTTCGACGTCATCGTGAACGTCGCCGGCGGCGGCATCAGCAGCCAGTCCGGCGCCGTGGCCCATGGCATCGCCCGCGCCCTGCTGAAGTTCAATCCCGAGCTCCGCGTCACCCTCAAGAAGGCCGGTCACCTCACCCGTGATCCCCGCGAGAAAGAGCGCAAGAAGGCCGGCCAGCCCGGCGCCCGCAAGCGCTTCCAGTTCTCCAAGCGTTAATCGCCCGAAACTGGAACACGTTTTTCCCTCGAAGCGGAGCGCCCACGGCCTCCGCTTCTTTTTTGCGTTTTACGAAACTTCTCGATTCCCCCGCGGGAATTCATAATTCTACCACTCCCTTAAATGAATGTCGGCGTAGTCGGTGCGTCGGGTTACTCCGGCGAAGTTCTGGTCAAGCTCCTCCTCGGTCATCCGCAGGTCAAACTGACGGCGGTCACCTCGCGGCAGCACGCGGGCAAGCCCGTGGCCACCATCATCCCGGCGCTGCGCGGCACCGCGGCCGACCAGCTCAAGTTCAGCGATTCGGACGCCGCGGCCCTCGCGGCGCGGAAGGACATCGACGTCTGGTTCCTGGCTCTGCCGCATGGCGCCGCCGCGGATTTCGCGAAGGCGCTCGTGCCGACTGGGCGCAAGGTTATCGATCTCAGTGCCGACTTTCGCGTGGCCGAACTCGCGACCTACGAGAAATATTACGGCGCCCACCATGCGCCCGAGTTGCTGCCGCAGGCGCGCTTCGTGCTGCCCGAGTTGACGGATCCGAGTTGGAAGACCCAGATCAAGCTCGCGGCCGCGCCGGGTTGCTATCCCACCAGCGCCCTCGTGCCGCTCGCGCCATTGCTTAAGGCTGGCCTCGTGACGCGCGAGCACATCGTGGTGAATTCCTTCAGTGGCGTCAGCGGGGCGGGCAGAAAAACCGAGGAACAGTATCTCTTTGTGGAGCGGGACGAGAGCGCCAAGGCCTACGGTCTCGTCAAGCACCGGCACTTGGCCGAAATCGAGGAGCAGCTTTCCGCGGTGACCGGCGCGAAGATCGTGCTGCAATTCAACCCGCACCTGGCGCCGATGCGCCGGGGCATCGCCACCACCATCACGGTGCCGGCGGCCAAAGGCGCGACCATTGACTCACTCTACGCGGCCTGGCGCACCACCTATGCCGGCCGGCCTTTCGTGAGTATCCTTCCGGCTGGGGAAACGCCGGATACCGCCCACGTCACTGGCACGAACCGCGTGGATATTTCCGCGGTGCACGATGCCCGCACCGGCAACTTCGTCCTTACCTCCGCTCTCGACAATCTCGTCAAGGGCGCGAGCGGCCAGGCGGTGCAGATCATGAACCTGTGGCTCGGCTTCCCCGAGACCGCCGGGTTGACCTGATTTTTGTCATCCATGACCCAACTGACCGTTACCCCTGATACCGCCGGCATCACCGACGTGCCGGGCTTCGAGGCGGCTGGCGTGGCCTGTGACATCCGGGAGAAGAACGACCTCAAGCGCCTCGACCTTGCTTTGCTCTTTTCGCTGCGCCCCTGCACGGCCGCCGGCACGTTCACGAAGAACGCCGTCAAGGCCGCGCCGGTCTTGCTGTGCCAGAAGCACCTCGCCCATGGCGGGCCGTTCCACGGCATCATCGCCAACTCGGGCAATGCCAACGCCTGCACCGGCGCGGAGGGCCTGCACAATGCCCAGGACACCGCCCAGCGGGTCGCCGCTTCGCTCAACCTGAAGGCCACCTCGTTTTTTGTCTGCTCGACCGGCCGCATCGGCCAGCCGATGCCGATGCCACGACTACTCAAGGGCCTCGAGCAAGTCGTCTCCGAAAAGGGCCGCACGTCCGCGCACGGCAAACATGCGGCGGGCGCCATCCTGACCTCCGACACCCGCGCGAAGACTGTGACGGTGAGCTTCACCTACGACGGCAAGAAGCACTTCGTCGCCGGTATCGCCAAGGGCGCGGGCATGATCCAGCCCAACATGGCCACCATGCTCGCGTTTCTCGCCACTGACTTTTCCGTGCCGCGCAGCTTTTTGCAAAAGACGCTCTCGGAGGCCGTCGCGGGCACCTTTAACTGCATCACGGTGGACGGCGACATGAGCACCAACGATACGGTGCTCGTGCTGGCCAACGGTCACTCCGGGGTCAGCGTCGGCGACAAGAGCTCGCGCGAACTCCGGATGCTGTTCGCCGAGGCCGTCTGGAAAGTCTGTGAAGTGCTGGCCGACAAGATCGTCTCGGATGGCGAAAAGATCACCAAGGTCGTCGAGATCAAAGTCGAGGGGGCCGCCTCTGCGGGGGACGCGGAGAAGGTGGCGCGCGCCATCGGCAATTCGCTGCTGGTGAAATCCTCCTGGTATGGCGATGACCCCAACTGGGGCCGGCTGGCCGACGCCGCCGGCTATGCCGGGGCCAAGCTGGTCGAGGCCAAGCTCGACATCCTCTACAACGAGACGCCCGCCATGACTGCGGGCAAGCCGCACGCCGAGTTGAAGCCCCGCTGGAAGGAGATCGTCAAGGCGCGGCGTTTCACCATCACGCTCAATCTGCACCTCGGGAAGGCCTCTTTCCGGCTACTGGCCACCGATCTGACCGAGGCCTATGTGAACTACAACAAGAGCGAGTGAACGCCCGGCGGTCCGGTACGCTTTCGTCACTCAATAATCCTTGCACTCGCTCCGGCTTCCGCAAATTTTCTGATGACACGCCGTGAGCCCAACCGCCCGCGGCGTATCAGCTCCACCGAGAAATTAACGTTCCGACTCCATGCTCACCTTCCCGCACAAGATCCTGTTCGTAGGCTACGGCGCCGTGGCCGAATGCACCCTGCCCATCCTCTTCAAGCACCTCAAGGTGTCGGCGAAGAACGTCACGATCATGGATTTCGAGGATCGCTCGAAAAAACTGAAGCCCTGGACCGTCAAGGGCGTACGTTTCGTCCGCGACCGTGTCACCGAGGACAACATGGGTCGGTTGCTCGCCAAACACGTGGGTCCCGGTGACCTGCTCATCGACCTCGCCTGGAACATCGACGCCCTCGAGATTCTCACGTGGTGCCGCGAGCACGGCGTCATGTATATCAACACGTCCACCGAGCTGTGGGATCCGTATGCCGGCGGCAAGCACCCGACGGAAAAGACGCTCTACTGGCGCCACATGAACCTCCGCCGCCTGACGGCAAAGTGGAAGACCAGGGGCGCCACCGCGGTCATCGAGCACGGCGCGAACCCCGGCCTGATTTCCCATTTCACCAAACAGGGCCTGATCGACATCGGCCGGAGCCTCATCGCCGACAAGAAGGCCCGCGGCCGGCGCGCCGAAAACATCACCGGTCTCATTGCTACGCGGCAGTTCAACCATCTCGCGCGCGAACTCGGAGTGAAGGTCATCCATTGCAGCGAACGCGACACGCAGATCACCAACCGCCCAAAGCAGGTGGACGAATTCGTCAATACCTGGAGCATCGAGGGCTTCCGCGAGGAGGGCACGACTACCTCCGAACTGGGGTGGGGCACGCATGAGAAGCAGCTCCCGCAGTACGCCTACCGGCACAAGAACGGCCCGAAAAACCAGATCTGCATCGCGCGGATGGGCATCAACACTTGGGTCAGGACCTGGGTGCCGAACTACAGCATCCAGGGCATGGTCGTGCGTCATGGCGAGGCGTTCACCATTTCCGACAAGCTGACCGTCTGGAAGAACGGCAAGGCCGTCTACCGGCCCACGATGCACTATGCCTATTGCCCGTGCGACATGGCCATCGCCTCGTTGAACGAGATGCGCGGCTACAATTACCGCCTGGTCGAGAACCAGCGCATCATGAACGACGAGATTACCACGGGCTCCGATATTCTCGGCGCACTGCTCATGGGTCATGATTACAACTCCTGGTGGATCGGCAGCGATCTCAGCATCCAGCAGTCCCGCGCCCTTGTGCCGCACCAGAACGCGACGACCATGCAGGTCGCCATCTCGGTCGTGGCGGCGTCGATGTGGATGATACAAAATCCGCTGGAAGGCGTCCGTGTCCCCGACGACCTGCCGCACGACTTCATCCTCAAGATCGCCAAGCCCTATCTTGGCAAATGGATCTCGAAGAAGAAGGACTGGACGCCGTTCAGCGACTACACGAACACCTTCAAGGGCTACAACCAGCCCAACCTCGACCGGAAGGATCCGTGGCAGTTCAAGAACTTCCTGGTCCAGACGGCGGACTGATCGGGCGCTGACATGATCGCGAAGTCACTCCTGCAGAAACTGGCGAAGAAGCACGGCACGCCGCTGTTCGTCATCGATCACGACGAGTTGCGGAAAAACTACCGCGATTTCCGCAAACACCTGCCGCGGGTGCAGATTTATTTCGCAGTCAAGGCCAACTCCGATCCCGCCATCGTCCGCACGCTCTTCAAGGAAGGCTCCAGCTTCGACGTCGCCTCGATGCCGGAGTTCATGATCGTCCACGAAAACATCAGGCACTGGCCCGCGAAGAAGCGGCAGGACTGGATCTGGGACAAGATCATCTACGCGAACCCGACCAAGCCGACGGAAACCCTGGAGAAGCTCAACCGCTACAAGCCGCTTGTCACCTTCGACAACCGCGAGGAGATCCATAAGATCAAGAAGCACGCACCCAACGCCGGACTGGCCCTGCGGCTCAAGGTGCCAAACACGGGCGCAATGGTTGAGTTGTCTTCGAAATTCGGCGCGCTGCCCGGCGAGGCGGTCGACCTGATCCTCGAGGCGGACCGAGTCGGACTGGTGGTCGAGGGCATCAGCTTCCATGTCGGCAGCCAGACGACAAATTTCGAGAACTACGTCCAGGCCTTGAGTCTCACCGCGGCCATCTTCAAAGAGGCGCAGGATCGCGGTTACACGAAGATGAACCTGCTCGACATCGGCGGCGGTTTCCC
>DATFUQ010000272.1:0-3071 GCA_035260745.1 Lacunisphaera sp.
CGTCCAGCGGAGGTAGGTGCCGTCGGCGAGCGGGAACCGGCCACCCGCCTCGATCTTCGTGCGGTCGGACTCGGTGAGCACCGCCGCCCGGACCAGTTTCCAATCCTCCTCGCCCTGCTGGCGGCGGGCCACCGCCTGGTAGCCGCCGAGGACGTTGAGGTAGGCGGCGGCGAGCACGACGGCCGCGAGGGCGAAGATGGCCAGGCTGATCAGCACCTCGATCAGGGTGAAAGCGCGGAGGTTTGACCGGGGGCGGTTCATTTGGCGGTTTCGGCGGCCAGCATGGGGGCGCAGGTCCACTGATCGATCGCCAGGACGACGCGGCGTCCGGTGGCATCGGTCAACTGGGCGCGGAATGCGTCGCAGCTGCCGTCGGGGAAAAACCGGATGAGCGGCAGGCTGCCGGTTTCGGCCAGCTGGCCGCCGAGGAGCACCGTGCCCGAGCCCGTGACGGGAAGAAATTCCAGCAACCGGCCGGGATAGGTGAGCGAGCGGGCGGTCTCCGGCGCGGCCGCCCAAGTCAGCGTGCGCTTTTCCTGGTCGTAGCGCAACGTGACGGTCTGACTGCCCTCCAGCGCGAGCTGGCGCGCGGCCGTGACCGCCGACCAGAACACATCGTCGGGACGCGGCTCATGGCTGCGAAACAGGTCGGAAGCACTGTTGACCAGCACCAGGGCGATCATGCCCAGCAGGCTGATGACGAGCAGAATCTCGACCAGCGTGAAGGCGGTGCGGCGCCCGCGTGGCGCCGGTCGGAGCGGCCCGGGCGCGTTGACGGAGAGTGAAGTCACCAATTTCCAATGTCGTCCGCCGTGCCTTCGGTTTTGTCGGCCCCCTTCGAGAATAGGTCGTAGCCGTCCTTGTTGTGCGTGCCGGGGTTGCGGTATTGGTAGGGCTCACCCCAGGGGTCGAGGGGAATCTGGCTGCCGGAGACCTCGGCGTAGGGCCCGTGCCAGTGGTCGGCGGCATTCGAGGGCGCGGTCAACAGCGCCGCCAGGCCCTCGGCGGTGGACGGATAGCTGCCGAGATCGATTTTATAGCGCACGAGCGCCGTCTTGAACGAGTCGCGCACAAACACGCGGGCGACCACGTCCTGGCTCCGGCCGAAAATCTTGTCGGTGTTGGTGAAGAGCAGCCCGGCGAGCAGGCCGATGATGGCGACGACCACCAGGATCTCGATGAGCGTGAAGGCGCGGACGGAGGCGGATTTCATCTTAAGGTCGGACAGGCGGGGGTGGCGGCACGGTGATGGTCGTGGTGGTGGTGGTCACAGGCTGTTGCTGGCGCAAGGCCCGGCGGCGGTTGATTTCGTCGCGGATCTGCTGGAGCTGCTGCGCGGGGACGGGAGTCTGGACAACCTGGGCGCTTCGATTCGACGGCGGGGCGACATTGCCGGGCAGCGCGGCCGGCGCGGCGGCCACGACCGGCGCGGCGCGCTTGAGGGCCAGCTTCAGGGGTTTGCCCTGATACTCGACCGTGACGCTGTCGTGCGCCGCGTCGTAGTCCTTGACTGAAAACTCGTTCACGGGGTCGTTCAGATCGACCCAGTTCGACCGGTGCGCCGTGGTTTCATAAATGCTGAAAAACCTGTTCCCATTTTCCTCGAGCACGGCGCGAAACTCGAGCGGCTCGCCGGTCCCGCTGCCGGGTGTGCCGGCCCGCGGCGAGCCAAACGGTGAATTGGCCAGCAGTCCGCCGAGCCGGTCGGGGGTGCTGGCGGCGCCGGCCGGCCCAAGAAACGTGAGCAGACAGACCGAGGCGGCGATTAGCGGGCGGGAGGCCATGGATTATGCAAAATAGCTAATGAGTCCCGGGTCGTGCGCAACGTCTAAGCCCATGGGGGGCTGATCAGCGAAAGGCGGGCTCTTGGTCAGCATGTTCCTAAAGACGTTTCGCACCTTCCATGGTTCCCACTGAAGCCAAATAATAGCCAGCGCGACGGTCCGCCGTAACCGGCTGCCAATAAACAGCAAGCCGCCTGTTTGAAGGTAATCACGCTTGCACACGTTTGCTTGCTGCGAGTGGGAATCGCCACAGCATACCTTGTCATGCCCCGCTTCCGCCCCCCTCGCCTCGACAAGATGGGCATTGTGCAAATCGCCGCCAGTCTCGGGGTCTCGCCTTCGACGGTCTCGCGGGCGTTGCGACCCGAAACCGCGCACCTGGTTCGCGCCGACCGCCGCAAGCAGATCATGGATCTGGCCGAGAAGCAGCATTTCACCCCGAACCCCGGGGCGCGCATACTACGCAAGGGCATCAATGCCACGCTGACAGTCGTCGTGCCGTTGGACGAAAACATCTTCTTTTCGGAGTATTACGGCCGGTTCCTGGCGGGCGCGTTGCATGCAGCCGCGGCCCGAGGTTGGGGGCTCCAAATCTCAACCCTGCGGGCGGATAAGAGTTCCAGCTTCCGGGAGGCCATGCAGCGCCTGTGCCTGAACTCCGCCGGTATCATCTACCTGGCTGAACCGCTCAGCCACAAAGCGCTCGAAGAACTGAAAGGCTTTCGCCGGCCCATCGTCCTGACCAAATCCACCCTGCCCGAACAGACCGACGTTCAGGCGCTGGGTCTGCCGGTCGTCGGCGTGGACAACCTGTCGGGCGCCCGGTCCGTGGCCAGCCTCCTCCTGCAGCTGGGCCACCGCCGGATCGGCCTGCTGCTCGGCCCCGAGGGCTCGCGGGACGCTTACGAGCGGAAAAAAGGTTATCTCGATGTGCTGCAAAAAGCCGGAGCCCTGCCGCGGCCGGAATGGATCTTCAGCGGTGCCTTCAGCACTGAGACCGGCCGCACCGGCATGCAGCGAATTCTGCAATGCGCCGAACGGCCGACGGCCATCTGTTGCGCGGACGACGAGATAGCCTTTGGCGCCGTGCATGCCGCCCATCTCGCCGGGGTGCGCTGTCCGGATGATATCTCGATTGTCGGGTTCGACGACGGCATCTGGGCCACGGCCTGCCAGCCGTCGCTCACCACGATCCGCCAGCCCCTGGCCGACCTGGCCGAACGCGCGGTGGGTCTGATCGTGGAGGCGGCCAACGATCCGGGACGCCCCCGGCGGGTGGTATCGGAC
>DATFUQ010000273.1:0-12866 GCA_035260745.1 Lacunisphaera sp.
GACCTTGCCGAAGAATTTCCGGAAAATCTCCGGGTGTTCGCGCAGGCCCTCGGTCGAGTTGACGAAGATGACGCCCTGTTTCGCAACGAGGTCCTTGATGTTGGAGTAGGCGGCCTCGGAGTCGAACTGGGCCTCGACGCCCGCGAGGAACTTGCGCTCCTGCTCGGGGATGCCGAGCCGCTCGAAGGTCTTCTTGATGTCGTCGGGCACCTCGTCCCAGGTGCGCTTGGGTTTCTGGCCCTGCGAAAGGTAGTAGCGGATTTTCTGAAAATCGATGTTCTCGAGGTCCTTCGTCGCCCAGTGCGTGGGCAGGGGTTTCTCGAGGAAGGTCTTGAGGGCCTTGAGGCGGAACTCGAGCAGCCACGGCTCCTCCTTCTTCACCGAGCTGATGTAGCGGATGGTGTCCTCGCTCAGGCCGGTGCCGGCGTCGAAGGCGTAGTCGACCTTGTATCGGAAGTCGCCCTTGGTCTGGTCGATGCCGGCGACGGGATTGTTATCCATCGCAACGGCGGTTTCGATTTCAGTGGGTGGTTTCATCGGGCAGAGGGGTCAGGCGGTGGCGGCGAGTTCCTGTTTCACCCAGTCGTAACCCTTGGCCTCGAGTTCGAGGGCGAGGGACTTGTCGCCGCTCTTCACGAGGCGGCCGTCATACATCACGTGCACGAAGTCGGGCACGATGTAGTCGAGCAGTCGCTGGTAGTGGGTGATAAGCATGATGCCGGGGGCGGCCGCGCCGCCGCGCATGGCGTTGACGCCGTCGGCGACGATGCGCAGGGCGTCGATGTCGAGGCCGGAGTCGGTCTCGTCCATCAACGCGATCTTGGGCTCGAGCATGGCCATCTGCAGGATTTCGCAGCGCTTCTTCTCGCCGCCGGAGAAACCCTCGTTGACGGAGCGGGCGGTGAACTTCCGGTCGATCTTCAGGAGGTCCATCTTGGCGTAGAGCCGCTTGTAGTAGCCGGCGGCGTCGAGTTCCTCGCCCTCGGCCATGCGGGCCTGCACCGCGGCGCGGAGGAAGTTGGCGATGGAGACGCCGGGGATCTCGCTGGGGTATTGGAAGGCGAGGAACAGGCCGCTGCGGGCGCGCTCGTCGGGCTGCATGGCGAGGATGGACTTGCCGTCGAGCCGCACGTCGCCGCCCGTGATGGTGTAGTCCGGGTGGCCGGCGATGGCCTTGGCGAGCGTGCTCTTGCCGGTGCCGTTCGGGCCCATGATGGCGTGCACCTCGCCCTGCCTGACCGTCAGGTTGAGGCCCTTGACGATGGCTTTTTCGCCGATGCTGATGTGCAGGTCTTTGATTACGAGTTGGGACATGGGATTAATTGGTGCCGTGCGGGTTGTTGGCGGCGCGGCCGCGGAAGGTGAGCTCGACCGTGTTCGCGTCGAAGCCCGGGGGCAGCAGCCCGCGCAATTGCTTCAGCGTGTCGGCGGGCAGGGCGATGTCGTGCACCTGGCCGGTGGTGTCGTCGTGGAAATGCGCGTGTTCATGCAGGTTCGGGCAGTAGCGCGTCGGCGCGCGCTCGAGGTTCACCTGGCGGACGAGGCCGCACTGCACGAGGGTCTCCAGGCAGTTGTAGACGGTGGCGAGCGAGATGGTCGGCATCCGGGGCTTCACGCGGGCAAAAATCTCGTCGGCGGTCGGGTGATCGCGTTTTTCCAGGATGACCTTGAGCACGACCTCGCGCTGCGGGGTGGGGCGGACATCACAGGCCTTGAGCCGCTCGCTCAGGGCCGCATGGTTTTCGTTGGAGGAAGGCATGGCGGGAGTGGGAGGGCTAAACCAAACCAGCCCGGGCGGTCTTTCAAGTGAGAATTAGAATAATTCTAAAACAATCCCCAGGTGCCTGCCCGTCTGCAGGTTAGGCGGTCATAAATTAACTCCGCCAGCACCAATGCCAGGGCTCGTAGCCGATGCCGTGGGGATTCCCCCGCGGGTAGGAAAGATGGAAACCGAAGCGCCCCGCGTTCTGCCTCAGCCAGCGAAATTCCGCAGTCCGGGCAAAGCGCTCGTCCAGGTCCTTCCCGCCGGGCGAACCGATGTCGAGCGCCCGGCCGGTGTGATGCTCGCTGCAACCCGGCGCGGCGATAAAAAGCAGAATTTCCCCGATGCGCCTGCCCGCCGCCAGTTTTTAGCGAATGATTTTGGTTTGTCGCGCGATGCTGCGGAAGCCCGAGATCGGCCGCAGCGCGATGCCGTCCTTCACCGCGGCGGCCTGCATCCGGCTCCACGCGGTGGCGGCACGTGGCCCGAGTTTGATCACAGGGCCGTCGCGATTGCGGCCGATGGCCGCGAGCTTCTTCGCCCCACGCTGCACCGGCAGGCGTCGCGCCAAGGCGTAATCGGTGGGGATGCCCAGCAGGGCCCAGAGTTGTCGCAGGGACGGCTTCCTCATCATGACGCTGGCAGCGCAACGGTTCGGCGCGGCCGGCGCAAGAACCGGCCGATCCCCTGCGCCGGATTTGGCGCAGGATGGCGGGATTTTACCCGCTGTGCTCTTTCCCGGCGAGCCAGCGCTCGGCCTCGATCGCAGCCGCGCAGCCCATGCCCGCGGCGGTGATGGCCTGGCGGTAGACATGATCCACGCAGTCGCCCGCGACATACACGCCGGGCGTCTTGGTCTTCACCTGGCTGTGGCCCGCGGCCACAAAGTAACCCTGGTCGTCCGTGTCCACCACGCCCTGGAACGGCGCGGTGTTCGGCACATGGCCGATGGCGACGAAAATGCCCTTGGCCGCGATGACCGACTCGGCGCCGGTCTTCAGGTTCCTCACCTTCAGGCCGCTGACGGCGCCTTCCTTCACGCCCTCGACGGACACCGGCACACTGTCCCACACCGGCTTGATCTTGGGGTGGGCGAGGGCGCGGTCGGCCATGATCTTCGAGGCGCGCAGCGAGTCGCGCCGGTGGACGAGGTAAACCTTGCTGGCGAAGCGCGTGAGAAACAGCGCCTCCTCGGCCGCGCTGTCGCCGCCGCCGATGACGACCACGTCCATGTTGCGATAGAACGCGCCGTCACAGGTCGCGCAGGTCGTCACGCCCTTGCCGCCATAGAGTTCCTTCTCGCCGGGGATGCCGGTCAGGCGCGGCGATGCGCCGGTGGCGATGATGACGGTCCGGGCCTTGATCTCGCGGTCGGTGAGCCTGAGCGTGTAGGGCCACCGGGCCACGTCGAGACCCGTCACGCTGCCGCTCTCGTAGCGGGTGCCGAATTTTTCCGCCTGCTTGCGCAGGTTCTGCATCAGCTGGAAACCGTCCACGCCCTCGGGAAAACCCGGGAAATTCTCGACCTCGGAGGTCGTGGTCAGCTGGCCGCCGGGCAGGATGCCCTCGAGGACGAGGGGCGCGAGGTTGGCCCGGCCGGTGTAGATGGCGGCGGTGAGACCGGCGCAGCCGGTGCCGACGATGACGGTGTTTTCAATTTGGGCGGACATGAAAAGGAGAGGACTCACTGAGCCCAATATTTCCGCCGGCGCAACTCCGGAGATGGAAAAGCGTGGAACGGGGAGCAGGGAGCGCGGAGCTGATAAATCAGCTGTCCGGTTCGGCCGCTTTGGCGGCCAGGCGGCCCAGGGTTTTCTTCGCGCACTCCGGGCAGATGCCATGGGAGGTCGGCGTGTCGAATTTCGACCCGAAATACTTCTCCATCGTCAACCACTCGCCCTGATGGCCAACCTTCCGGCACCAGCTGCACACCAGCAGAAATTCCTCCAAGTGGTGCAGGCGCTTGAGCAGTCGCTTGGTCGTCAGGTGCACCCAGAGCCAGATGACAAGGATTACCGCGGTTCGCAGCAGGGCCCGGGTCCAGTTGAACACCGCAGGTTCGCCGTAAAGCAGGTGGGGCAGATGAGAAATCTCCACCGCCCAGCTGATCGCGATGATTGCGGAGAAGCCGATGGCTTCCTGTCGCAGGATGGTTTCCCGGCTCTTCTTCGTCGGTATCATTTGGATGGAGCAAAAACCTGTCCCGGCAGGAGGGCAAGCCGACGTTCGACCAGGTCGTCGCGCAATACCGGGCGGGGAAATAGCCGGGCGCCGCGAGTGGGGCCCCATTCGCTGATTCGGGCCGGCGCGGCGTAGCTTGCTATTTCGCCAGCAGCTTCAGGCCGTTCCGCACGAGTCTGGCGTCGGCCTCGTCGGCCTTGGCCACCCCGGACGCCAGGAGCAGCGAGGCCGAGGCGATGTTTTTTTCATCAACCCGCACGATGGTCATTTCCAGTGTTATGCTGACCTTGGCAGCGTTCGTTATGCTCGAGAAATAAGTGAAGCCCTTGAACCCGGAGATTTCCACCGGCTCCTTGCGCTGGAAGGAGGTGGCCTGGGCTGTCTCCAAGGCGACTCTCGCCACCTCGTCGAGCGCTTCGGGCGCTTCCCCCACCAGAATCACCAGGCTCGCGACATGGTTGGCGCTGGCCATGATCAAGTTCCCGGAATCATCGGGCTGGGCGCTCCAGTCGTCCGGCAGCACGAAGACATACGCCGGGGATCCTTTTTCCGGGAACCGCATGTCCTTGGCCGACGCGGAGAGCGGCGCCAGCAGGGCCGGCACGAGGGTCAGCAGAACCAGCAGGACTTTGCGCAGGGGCCGTCCGGCGATCGGCCCGTTAACGAGGGGTGTCATGTCCCGGAGTTAAATCACGCCCTCCGGCTTGGCTAGATTTATCCGTGCGGTGACTACCAGCTGCGCGGTCTGACCTTTTTGCTGTCTCCGTTGTCGCAAAAAAAGCCCCGCAAGGGCGGGGCTTTGCGGCAACCGGTCGGGGCAAGCTGGCTATTTCTGGATGCGCTCCTTGATCATTGCCTCCGCGTCCTTGTCCGACATGTCCATGTGGTGATGGCTCTTGGCGTGCTCCTTCAGGACCGCCGCCACTTCTTTCCGGTCGTGGCTGCGCACCGTGAATTCGCAGGGGGCGGGACACGAGGCCATATACATGGGCGCCTTTGCTTCCGCGGCGGGCTTGCTGTCATCCGTCTTGGCCTTGGGCTTGGGGTCTTCGGCGCGGAGCACCGCAAACGAGCACGCGAGAACCAGGGTAATGAAACCGGCGAGTATTTTGTTTTTCATGGGGTTTGGGGTTTCGGCCACGGGGTGGTGGCCGGGGTTGAATATCGAACAGCGGGTGGATTCATACCTGCGATGACGCCGGGCTGTCAATGACCCGGCGGCGCATTCCGGCCATGTGGATCACCCAGGCGCGAGCCGGGGGATTACCCGATCGGCCGCCGCCCGGCGACCAAGCCGTGAGCGAGAGGCGTCATGCCTTGGAGCCAATTCACCGCCTGCCCGCGTGGCCGGTTTTTCCCGCGGACGGGAAAGGCGGGGCTCGGTTTCAATATTGCCGCCGGAGGCGCCGCGTGGCCCCGTTTCTTTTTCTCGTTTGGATGCAACCAGTAGTGGCCTTGCCGTGTTGTTGGCATGGGTGCTGCAAAGAGCACCTAACACCCGCGCTGCCAAAATAAACGCGATCGCTCTGATCCACCGACGGGGCCCGCATCAAAAACAACCCCCCCCATGCTCTGCTCCCGCGGAGCCCCTGCAAAATGAAAATCAAGTCCATCGTCCTCACCGCCGCCGTTCTGGTTGGCCTGTCCGTCTCCGCCCACGCCGTCACCACGGAGGCCCACGGCAAATCGGCCGCTGCCGCTGCCGTGAAATTCGAGGCTCCCGCCCCGACCAAGGTGGTGCAGCCCATGGGACTCTCGCGCCGCCTCGAAGGCGCGACGGTCACGCTCCGCTTCACCGTTGATGAGGCTGGCAAGCCGCACGACATCCGGGTTCTGGCGCCGCACGACGGCGCGCTCACCCGCAACCTGGTTTCCGCCGTCTCACAGTGGGAATTCACGCCCGGCCGCAAGAACGGCAGGGCCGTGTCCACCCACGTCGAGCTGCCGATCCAGCTCGTGGATTCCTGAGCACCGTTGCCGCGTTCCTGTTGCTGGCTGCGGCCAGCCCGGGACCAGTCGCGCAGCCTTCGCTGCGGCTGGGCTCGCGGCCCGGTATTTGTCCTGGGATCTCCGTCCTCCGGCGGATTTTCAGGCAAACCCGCGCCGAGCTCAAGCCACCTGCGCCTCATGGGCGACAGGTGTGTTTCTGCGTGGCCGGACCACGCTTGGATTCGCGGGATTGACCTGAGGCGGGGTTGGGTCTCTGGTTTACCTCCTCGCACCGATGCAGTTCTTCAAGCGCATCCTCAAAGAGCCCGAGAAGGAGCCCGCCCCCGTGGTCCCGCCGGTGGAACGCCGCAGCAGGCGGCGCTTCGCCCTCGGTCCGGATTTTCCGCTCAAGGCCGTGCTGAACCTCGACGCGCGCGAGAAGTCCGGGGCGCCGATGGGCCGGTCGCGGCACGGCTGGAACTGGAAGGGCCGCCTGCTCGATTGCTCCGAGCTGGGCGCGCGCATGCAATTCAACGCCGCGTTCAATGCCACCAGCGGCGATGCCGGCGGCCTCCATCTCGAGTTGGAGGGCTTCGAGCTGTTCCTGCCCTGCCGCATCAGCAACATCAAGGAGGAGGGCGGCGGCATTATATTCGGGCTGAAATATGAAATCACCGACCCGGCGATCGCCGCCGCCTACCGGCAGTTGCTCGAGATCGTGGCCATGGGCGCCGCCCTCAAGCCGCACGCCAAGAGCACCAAGCCCGATGCGACCGGCTACCTGGTGGAGCAATATGCCGGCGACAGGCAATCGCGCCTGACGGTCTGGCGGGAAAAGTCCGAGCAGGAGATGATGGCCTTTGAATTCCTGCTCAAGGACTGCCTCGTGCGCGGGGCGCAGGAGCAGGAGCTCCAATACCTGGACGGCACCGATACCGCGGCCCGCCCGGCCACGCCGGCCAAGGCGGCGGAAATCCACCGCCTGTTTCGCTGGGTCACGCCCAACCTCCCGCCCGCCATGCCGGCGGACGTGCGCGCGTTCCTGCAATATTTCGCCACCTAGGCCAGCGGTTCCTCGGGGAGGAGTTTGCCAATTAATGGATGACAAACTCAGGCGACGGCCGCGCGCACGATTGGCTGCCGCCGCCTTCGGCCGGCCACTGCTGAATGTTGGTGTAGGTGCGCCCGGTGCGCGCCCGCGGCGCTCGGCCGCATGCGGATCAAGGCGGGCGAGGGCGGCTTCGCGTGGGAACTCGCGGGCGACGATGCCGGGCTGGACCTGCCGCTTTGGATCGTGATGCGCGAGGCGGCGGAACTGCTCACCTCCGGCCGTCTCGCGCGGGTCCGGGAATGCTTGGGCGACGAGTGCAGCTGGCTGTTTCTCGACACGACGCGGAATCACAGCCGGATGTGGTGCAGCATGCAGGGCTGCGGCAACCGCGCGAAGGTCCGCCGCCACCGGGTCAGGCATGCCTGAGACAATCCTGCTCTCCACCCTCGTTCATCGAATCAACCTAAGATAGGTGGCGGGCGGCACGGCCCGCCGGCGGATTGCGGCCTTGCGCGTCACCCGGCCTTCGCCAGCCTGTGAGTTGAACCTCCCGTTTGCCTTCACCCATGACCGAATCCGGCATCTACCTCGGCACCGACAGCGGTGCGACCACTTCCAAGACCGGCGGCATCCGCGCCGACGGCTCCATCATCTCAGACCATCTCCGGCAGAGCTCCACCAATGCCGCGGCGGGCCGCGCGGCGGTCATCAAGGGCTGGATTGACGGGGCGAGCGGTTTCCTCGCCGAGAACAAATTCACGTGGCGTGACGTGCGCGGCGTCGGCCTCGCGATCCCCGGGCCCTACGAGGGCTACGGCGTCCTCGGCCGCTCCGCGAACCTGCCCGCCAGTTTCGCCGGCTGGGATTTTTCCGCCGACTACACCCGCGCCCTGGCGGAGGCGGCGGGTCGCGCGGTGCCGCTCATCGTCGGCAACGACGGCAACTACGGCGGCGTGGGCGAGGCGCATCGCGTGCGCGCGGGCCGCAAGGCCGGCGTGCTGATGTTCGCCCCCGGCTCCGGCCTGGGCTGCGCCTATGTGGATCCGAACGGCCTGCCGCTCGACGGCGACACGCTCTGCGGCATGGAGGCCGGCCACATGCCCGCGCCGCTGCACCTGCTGGGCAACATCCGGCCGTTCACCTGCGGGTGCGGCCGCGACTGGGGCTGCATCGAGGCCTACACCACCATCTCCGGCCTGCCGCAACTGCTCGCGGAGATGTTGAAAAGGCATCCCGGGCATCCGCTCGCCACCTCGCCGCTCCCGGCGAAGGAGCAGGCGCTCACCCTGCGCGGCCTCGCGCAGCAGGGCGATGCGCTCGCGCTGGACATCTTTGATTTCCAGGCGCGGGCCCTCGGCCTGCACCTGGCCAACCTGGCCATGGCGGTCGACGCGGAGTTTGTCGTGATCGGCGGCGGGCTGATCGATCCCGGTTCCACGACCCCCGAATTCCGCGCGCGCTACCTGCGCCTCATCCGCGAGGCGGCCGAGCCCTACCTCTGGCCCGCGCAGCGCCAGAAGATCCGGGTGGTCCCCGCCACGCTTGGCGAACTTTCCCAGGCCATCGGCGCCGCCCTCGTGGCCCGGTATCACTTCGGGCCGGAGGAAAAAAGCCAAGCCTGAGGTTGCCCGCGTGCGGTCATGCCCGTGGCATGGCGACCGCAACCTACGCGACCTGACCCCGGCCACTGGCCCAGGGAGACAAACGTGGGTGGCAGCGGGCCATAGCTGCTTGTAGGAGCAACGATGACACGCGAATCGGAGTCCGGCCGATAGGAGAAGGACCGCCGGTTTGATACAGTCTGGACATGAAAAGGGCTCTCATTGCAGCCGGCCGGCCGGGCGAGGCTGCACGGGGAAGTCCCGCAAACGTCCACCCATAACCCGCTCTCGTCATGATCACGAACCTCCTGTTTACCGTCGTGTGCCTCGGCGTCACTATTGTCGTCACCCAGATCGCCACGCTCTCCGCCGCGCGCCGCTGGCAGGCGATCCGCGTCAAGGCTTCGTCCGCCGGCGCGATACGGCGCAATTTGAACGCGGGCCGGCCCGGCGCGGCTGAAGGGAAATCCGATAGGGTCAGCACTAGAGTCCTGGGAAAACCCGCCACCCTTAACCCGCTCCTGCCATGATCACGGATCTCCTGTTCACTGCCGTCTGCCTCGGCCTCGCTTTTGTCGTCACCCTGGATGTCCATACCCTCCGCCGTGCGCCGCGCGCGAGCGATCTGCGTCAAGACCGCGTTCGCCGGCGTGATTGAAGGGCGCCCGTCCGTTCACCCCGGGGTGCGAAGATGAGGCGGCGGGCCGTGGCCGGGGCTCCGGCCCGGATTGGAAACATCAAACCTTGAATCCGTTTGGCGGCTGCACATCAATTTTCGCAGCCTGACCCCGTTGCTCGGTCCACATCACACCACGGCGTTGATGCCCCCGGATTTCGCGGCCTGTTTCACGAGCCCCATCGCGACGTCGAGCTTCAGGTCCTCGAGTTTCTTGAAGTTGATGCAACTGCGGCCGGTCTTTACCTTGCCTAGCTTCGCGGCATTTTTCTCGACGAGGTAGCCGCCCTCGCCGCCGACACAGATGTGGAGGGCGTAGCCGGTTTTTCCCGCTGCGAGTCCAATGGTAAACCAGTCGCCTTCGCGACCGCTGGCAGACTTGTAGTGATACTTCCCGTAGCCGATGATGGGCGACGGCCCCATGCCGGACATCATGGCCGGCGCGAGCTTCGGCACGGCTTTGCGGATTGCATTGTGCACGGTCGTCATCGTGGCGCGTCGCTCGGCGGGCAGGGCGGCGAGGAATGCGTCGAGGATGGGGAGGGCTTTGGGCATGCGGCGAGGCTGGGCACCCGAGGCCCGGCGATCAAACCTGAATAAGCTGCGCCGTTGCCGCGTGCTCGCGGCCCGGTGTTTGTCCTGTGTTCTGCGCCAGCCGCCTTGCCGCGCTATCGCGCTGGCGGCTTTGGGAGGCGCAAACTCAGGCAAAGCGCGCGGCGACTGAAAGACTTAAAGCCTGACCCCTTCCACTGGCCCTTTTGCTAGCTTCGTTTGTGATTCAAGACGTGACCAAGCTAAGAAGCTGCTCCAGCCTGCCTGCATGGCGTTTACCGCAAGAGTCTATCGCGTAATGGTCGCCTCGCCCGCAGATATTACGGAGGAGCGACAACTTGTGCGAGATGTAATCAACGAATGGAATTCGGTGAATAGCGGCAAAACTGGCATCGTGCTCCTCCCGGTTGGCTGGGAAGATAGCAGTGCGCCAGAGATGGGAAATAGGCCACAAGAGATATTAAATCAGCACGTATTGAAGGGAGCTGATATCCTGGTCGCGATATTCTGGAATCGTATCGGAACCCCTACTGGGAAGAAAATTAGTGGCACTGTTGAAGAGATTGAGGAGCACACTAAGGCTAACAAGTTGGCGATGGTTTACTTTCGAAGAGATGAATCTACCTCGGCCGACGCAGTGCAAAAAAAGGACGTCACAGAATACAAAAAAAGCCTCCACGGTTTATATGGGTCGTATGAAAAGCCCATAGATTTTCGCCTCCTTTTTCGCCAGCATTTGGACAAGCACGTTAACGAGCATGCCACGTTTGCAGAGAAACGACCAACTTCAGACGAAGATGTTAGCTTCGCGCGCGAAGAAAACAATTTTGACCCACAGGAGCACCTTAGCGCAGATGCTAAGAAGCTTCTTTTCGAGATCTCAGAAGATAAGAACGGTCTGCTCTTGGCGTGCGAAACTCACGATGGATTCTCAATTACTGTAAATGAACGCGAATTTGTAGCTACCGATGCGCCAAAAGAAAAAGCTAAATGGCGGCGTGTGATAAAGGAGTTACTCGACGAGGAGCTAATTGAGCAACGGAGTGAGGAAGTCTTTGCCATTACAGATAAAGGATATCAGGCTGAAGACGAAATGGGCTTGGTTCCACCATAGTTGATCACCAGCCAAAGCTACGTTTTATTCTCAACTGCTGATAGAGATCATCTGATATCTCCTGCATAAATCGAGATGGTGGCATCAACATCTGAGGTCCTCCCTTCGCATTGACTCTCGGATAGCAGAGATACAGCTCGTCCTTGGTGCGGGATCAGGCAGTGACGAGACGTTGTTCAGCGACCTCCGAAATGGTTTTGCCCTGCTTGCGGGCGGCGGCGCGGAGGCGGCGCACGGTCTTGGGCGTGAGGCGCAGCAGCACGGGCTGACGACCAGTCGATTTGCGTCCGGCGCCCTCGCGGGCGCCGCCCCAAAACGACACCGCCTGCACTTTGCCGAGGTCGGGCAAGGGTGTCCCATTCAGATCCTTGATGTTGGACTGATAGCCCTCGGCGTCGAAGACCGGGGCTTTAGGTGATTTGGTTTTTCCAGTGAGTTTCATAGTAGTCGCGTCCTTCCCTCCAGTAGCCGGCGCCGATCAGACGGATGATACCGCCAGGCCGGTGGGTGTAGCGCACGAGAAGGATTCGGGATCCGACGCGGCCCAACAGCCACCAGCGCAGTTCATGTAGAGTGCTGTGGGCGGCATCAAAAAGAATAATGAACTTTGGATCGGCAAAGGCGCGTTGGGCGGTCGTGAAATCGACGCCATGGCGAGCGGCATTTAGCCGCTCCTTGGCCCGATCCCAGGAGAACCGCACGGAGGCAAGCTACGCGGTATCGCTTGAAAAGCAATAGCGGATATCAAGCATAGCGGAAGCGCGTTGGGGCAACACGCTCCACCTGAGACGGGATCGGGCGATCCCGCCCTGCAAACTCTGCGCTCTCTGCGTCCTCTGTGTTAAAACAAAATCACCAGCCCCAGGAGCGCTTTCAGCCTCAATTGCTGATACAAATCATCTGATATCTCCTGCATCCGCGCCTACGCCCCATTCGACAGGCTCAGGGCTACGGCGCGACAAGTGAATCGCGGTTCACCATCCCCAGGATCTCTTGAGTCGCAAGGTCTGATAGAGTTGGTCTGGCACTTCTTGCATAAACCTGGATGGAGGCATCAACATTTGTGGTCCCCCCTTCGCATTGACCCTCGGATAGCACAGGTAGAGTTCGTCCTTTGCCCGAGTCACGGCGACGTAGAACAAACGTCGTTCTTCCTCGACGTCGCCGGCTTCGATGGCGCGGCGGAGCGGAAACTGTCCGTCGGCGAGGCCGATGAGGAACACGACGCCATACTCAAGGCCCTTGGCTTGGTGGACCGTCGTGAGCTTCAGCGCGTCGGCGTCGGGATCGGTGGAGCGGTCGCTCGTTTCCGAATTGAGCAGCACGATCTGCGCGAGCAGATCCTGCATCTCCTCGTAGCGCGAGGCGAAGCCGATCATCGACTTGAGGTCGTCCATCCGCGACTGGTAGTTGGCGTAGGCGCCCTTGAGGTAGTCGCCATACCAGCCGTCGATGGCGACCTCGACGGTGTTGCTCGGCTTCAGGTGCTTCATCGTGTCGCCGACCTGGAGCAGCGTGGACGTGAGCCGGGGCCATTCCTCGCGCGCGGCGGGCGGGACCTTGGCCGCGACCTCGGGCGAGGCGAGGGCATCGAGATAGTTTTTCTGCGTGGCCTTGGCCTGGTCCAGTGCGGCGGCGTGGAGTTTCGCCGCGCCTTTGTCGCCGACCTTGGGGAGGAGGACGGCGACGCGCTGCCACGCCATCGTGTCGGTGGGATTGTAGACGAAGCGGAGCAGCGCGACGAGGTCGCGGACGTGCGCCTGCTCGAAGAAGCGGACGCCACTGGTGATGACGTAGGGAATCTGGAGGCGCGAGAGCTCGAGCTGCATGTCGAGCGCCTGGAAGTGCGCGCGGTAGAGCACGGCGACATCGGAGAGCTTGCGGCCCTCGTCGTGCAGGCCCTTGAGCCGCTGGCAGACGAAGGCGGCCTGCTCGCGGGAGTCCATGGTCTGGACGAGGAAGGGCTGCTCGCCGTCGGGGCGGGAGGGCTTGAGTTTTTT
>DATFUQ010000274.1:0-11443 GCA_035260745.1 Lacunisphaera sp.
GCCTAGTCGAGCCCTCGTCGGCCCGCCTCGTCAACGAGCTGGCCCAGCTGCCGGGCGTCACCAGCCTCGAGCCCTCGCGTTTCGCGGCCGTGCGCATCCACTTCGAAGGCCGCAGCCGCCAGATCGGGCTGCGCAGCCTCATCCCCGGCGGTCTGCACAGCCGCGCCGTCGACGCCGCCGGCTTGGAAATCTCCCCGCCCGCCGACGGCGTCATCCTCTCCGCCAAGCTCGCGTCGGTGCTCGGCGCACACATTGGCGACACCCTCGTGCTCGAGGCGCTGGAGGGCCGCCGGCCGGTCATGAATGTGCCGCTCGTGGCAACCGCCGAGGATTTCACCGGCATCGCCGCCTACATGGACCTGCATGCCATCAACCGCTTTCTCGGCGAGGGCGATGTCATCACCGGCGCGAGCATCGGGCTCGACATGTCCCGCCGCGCGGAGTTTCTCGCCACGCTCAAGGCCATCCCGCGCGTCAGCACCGTCGCTATCAAGGAAACCATGCGCCAGAGCTTTCGCGAAACCACGGCCAAGAGCATGGGGCTCATCCAGAGCATCTACCTGACGTTCGCCATCATCGTGGCGTTCGGCGTCATCTACAACAACGCTCGCATCTCCCTCGCCGAACGGGCGCGCGAGCTGGCCACGCTGCGCGTCATCGGCATGACGCAGCATGAGGTCGGCATGGTGTTGGTGGTCGAGCTGATCATCCTCGCGCTGCTCGCCGTACCGCTCGGCCTGCTGCTCGGGACCAGCCTGACCGCGGTCATCGTCGGCACGGTCAACACCGAGACGATCCGTCTGCCGCTGGTGTTCACCACCTACACCTATTCCTTCGCCGTCATTGTCGTCATCATCGCCTCCACCCTCTCGGCCATGGTCGTCCTCCGCAAACTCAACCAGCTTGACCTCATTGCCTCGCTCAAGGCACCGGAATAAACCAAGCTCGAAAACCGCTAATTGACGCTGATGAACGCTAATTTCATTCTGATTTGTAGCAGCCTGTCTTTTTTTATTAGCGCCAATTAGCGCAGATTAGCGGTTAACTCCTCTCTTTCATGTCTTCCCCAACTCCCGCCAAAACCTTCCGCTGGCTGCCCTATGCCGGTGGCGGCGTGCTGCTCGTGCTGCTCGCGCTCGGCCTGCGCCCGCGGCCCGCTCCGGTCGAGACCGCGCGCGCCGTCCTCGGCTCGCTCCGCGCCACGGTGAACGAGGAGGGCAAGACGCGCATCAAGCAGCGCTATGTCGTCTCCGCCCCCGTGACCGGCCAGTTGCGCCGCGTGCCGTTCAAGCCCGGCGCGGAGATCGCCGCCGGCAACGTGGTGGCCGTCATCGAGCCCATGGCCGCCTCGCCGCTCGACGCCCGCAGCCGCGCGCTGGCCGAGGCCCGCCGCACCGCCGCCACGGCCGCGCTCGAGAAAAGCCGCACGGCGCACGATCTGGCCGCCGGCGAGCTGAAACGCGTACAGCTCATGTTCACCGCGGGCACCAATTCGCCCCAGGACGTTGATGCCGCCCAGATGCGTGAGACAAACGCGGCCCGCGACGTGATTGTGGCGGAGGGCACGCTGCGCGCGGCCGAGGCCGAGCTGGCTGACGCCAACCCTGCCGCGGTCACCCCCGCGATGGTCGAGGTGCACGCGCCGGTCGCCGGACGCGTGCTGCATGTTTTCCAGGAAAGTGAACGCCCCGTCACCGCCGGAACGCCGCTGTTGGACGTTGGCGACCCCGCCGACCTCGAGGTGGTCATCGAACTGCTCTCGCGCGACGGCGCGGCGCTCGCGCCCGGGGCGCGGGTGGAGCTTGAGCAATGGGGCGGCTCGAAGCCGCTCGACGCCCGCGTGCGGCTGGTCGAGCCCGCGGCCTTCACCAAGATTTCCGCCCTCGGCGTCGAGGAGCAGCGCGTCAACGTCGTGGCCGACATCACCACGCCGCTGGCCGAGCGGCAGACGCTGGGTGACAACTTCCGCGTCGAGGCCCGCGTGGTGGTCTGGGAGAGCGGGTCGGTGTTGAAGGTGCCGGTGTCGGCGCTCTTCCGCCGCGGCTCAACCTGGTCGGCCTACGTCGTGCGCGGCGACCATGCCGTGCTGGTGCCCGTGTCGGTCGGCCGTTCCAGCGGCACCGAGACGCAGGTGATTGACGGCCTGAAGGAAGGCGCCGAGGTCGTCCTCTACCCCGGCGACCGCGTGTCCGACGGCCAGCGCGTCAAGCCGGTGAAGTTGTGAATCTTAAAATGGAGGCGGGACTATCAGTCCCGCAAGGCAGCCCGGCAAAGATTTGACGGCCGGCCCAAATCAAGCATCCTGACGCTTGTCATGAAAAACACCGGTTTCACCTACTGGCAGGATGGCAATGACTGGATGGGCGACCTAGACGAGTTCCCTGATAGGACGTGAAAGCCCATTTGGCGGACTGCACAATGATCTGACCTCGGGAGTGATACCAAACGTCCGTCGACATGCTCAACTTGAGCTGGCGTGAAACGAACAAAGATTTTGAGCCGCCGCCTTCAGCTTATTTGGGCATAGGTGCGCCCGAGACGGGTTGCATGAGTCGCGCCGGAGCCGAGGGAGCACCCGCAGATGATACCTTGAGCAGAATCAACAGGGTATAATCACCGCTTTCCTTCTGGCCGGCCATGAGACCGAACCATTCCCCTTTCCGGCCCCAAAACTCGACGTTCTTGTCGAAGCGCGCCGTGATCGGCCGGCCGACCTCCAGGTCCACCCCGGGGATTTTTTCGCGCCCCTGCATGGTTGCGATGTCCATCCGGCAGGAAACCACGAGATCGTAGCCGTAGCCGGCGGGCCCCTCGCCAGTTGGGCGCGCATTGAGCGTCAGCAGATAATGCGGCACGTCGGGCAGGTTGCCGGCCACTTCGCGCAGCTGCAGGCTGCCGTCGGGCAATTTCTCCAGGTATTGGACCGGCACGACCACCCGGATGGTGGCCGCCTGCCCATCCTCGATGACGATGGCCGGCAGTTTCGTCTCTGCGAAACGCGCCGGCACCGTCTGGCCGCCGTTCCAGGTATAGTCCGCCCCCTTGAGCACCAGCTCCTCGCGATCGAAACCCACCGTGGCCGGCGGCCTGACGACGATGGCCGACCCGGAGATAGGCGGCTTGCCGGACAGCGCCTTGCTAAAATCGATATGCGGGACGGTCTTGCTCCTAAAAAGATAGAGGACGGTCTCGATTTTCACCACCTCTGCCGCAGAAGACACCGGCAGGGAAAGAACCGCAACAACGGGACACAGCAGGAAAGCAAGGCGCAGGGATTTCATGATGGAGGGAGAGAAGTTCATCGGCCAACCGTGACAATCATGGTCGGCGGGGGCTGGGATTCCGGCGGCGGTGTCAGGAGCCATTCCCGCAGCGGGCTGGGTGCCTCAACCTGGTAAACCACCGGCCGGGCCGGCGCCGGAACAGGCGGAGGCGGCGACAGTAAAACCAGGGCCGCGGCCGCCACCCCTGCGGTCGCCAGCGCCGCCAGCCACCAGCCGCGGCCGGCCCGCGGGGCGGATGCAAAGAGCGCGGCCATCCGGCGGTCGAGGTCCACCGAGGGTGCGGCAAGGCGCATCGCGCGCAGATTCTCTTCGAGGTCGTCGCTCATGGCTTTTCGCGCAGCAGGGTTTTCAGTTTTTCCAGGCCCCGGCGATACCACGACGCCACGGTGGGCAGTGGCACGCCGCGGAGGTCGGCAATCTCCTGGAAGGTAAAGTCGTCATGGACTTTCAGCACGATGGTTTCGCGTTCGTCGGGGGAAAGCTGCTCCAGCCTCTCATTCAATTCGCGGGCCAGGAGCGGGGTGGATGCCGCCGGTGCCACCGGCTCGACGGCCGGTTCCGCGGCGTAAAGGGAATCGTCGCCGCGCACCCGGGCGCGGCGCAGGCCGTCGAGCGCCGCGTTGCGCACGCAGCGAAAGACATAGGGGCGCAGGTCGGCCGCCAGTGCTCGCCGGTGCAGGAGCTGCTGGAAAGTCTGCTGGATGGCGTCCTCTGCCGCCTCCCGCTGACGCGTGATGGATACCGCATAGGTGTAAAGTTGCTGGCGATTCTCGACATAAAAGGCCCGGAGTGTTTCGGTCACCGCCGGACTCATGCCGCAAAGATTGTTGGCTGCCATGGCATCATCCTATCCACGCACCAGTGTGGGGTTTTTATGCAGAATAAACGCAAGCCCGGACTGGTGTGCGATTGCAGGGTTCCGGCGAGGAGAATGCCGCATCAATAAACAGTTTCATCGCTCCGGGTTTGCCATCGGGCGGCGGAGTGATGTAGATTCCCGGGCATGATTCGCGTTACATCCCCCCTTCGCAGTGCTGTTGTCGCGGTGCTGCTCGCGGCGCTTCCCTTGGGCCGCGCCGCCGACACCAACTCCACGCAGGAGCGCGCCGACCGTTTTCTCCTGCTGGTCAATTCCACTTACAAGGCCCTGATCACCATCGAGGGCAACGCCCAGTGGGACGCCATCACCGACGTCTCGCCGGTGCACGATGCCGCCTCCGAGGTGGGCAGCAAGGCCCGCGCGGCCTTCACCGGCGACCCGGTCCTCATCAACGAGGCCAAGACGCTCCTGCTCAAGCGCAGCGAGCTGAACAACCTCACCGTCCGCGAGCTGGAGCAACTGCTGCTCAACGCCGCCGAGGGGCCGATGACCAATCCCAAGCTCGTCGCGGACCGCATCGTCGCCGAGGTGGCGCAGGCGTCCACGTTGAACGGCTATGAATTCAAGCTAAAGGGAAAACCCATCACGGTGAACGAAATCGACAACCTCCTCCAGTCGAGCACCGACCTCGCCGAGCGAAAGGCCGTGTGGGAGGCGTCGAAGGAATCCGGCAAGGCGCTCAAGGCCGGCCTGATCAAGCTCCGCGACCTGCGCAACGGCGTGGCGAAGGAGCTGGATTACCCGGACTATTTCGCGCTGCAGGTGGCCGGCTACGGCATGACCACCGCCGAGATGGTGAAGATGAACGATGATTTCATGCGCGACCTCCGCCCGCTCTACCTGCAGCTCCACACCTGGGTGAAATACAAGCTCGCCGAGAAATACCACCAGCCCGTGCCCAAGCGCATCCCGGCGCATTGGATCAACAACCGCTGGTCGCAGGAATGGGACGGCCTCGCCGAGGGCGCCGACCTGACGCCGTTCTTCAAGGACCGCACGCCCGACTGGATCGCGCACAGCGCCGAGAAATTCTACATGGGCCTGGGCTTCCCCAGGCTGCCCGACTCGTTCTGGGTCAAGTCCGACCTCTTCCCCGTGCCCGCCGGCGACAAGCGCAAGAAGAACACCCACGCCTCCGCCTGGCACGTCGATTTGGAAAACGACCTGCGCTCGCTGCAGAGCATCGAGTCCACGCCGTGGTGGTTCACGACCGCGCACCACGAGTTCGGCCACATCTATTATTTCATCGGCTACACGAAGCCCGAGGTGCCGGCGCTGCTGCGCACGGGCGCCAATCCGGCCTTCCACGAGGGCTTTGGCGAGCTGACCGCGCTGGCCGCCGGCATGGCGCCTTACCTGAAGTCGCTCGGCGTCCTGCCCGCGGACTTCAAGGTCGATACGAACGCCTTCCTGCTCAACAACGCCCTCGCCCCGGGCGTGCCGTTCATCTTCTGGTCGTCCGGCGTGATGACGCACTGGGAGGCCGACGTCTACGCGAAGAACCTGCCCGCAGACCAGTGGAACAAGCGCTGGTGGCAATACGTCCGCGACTTCCAGGGCGTCGAGCCGCCGGTGGAGCGCGGCGAGGAATGGTGCGACCCCGCGACCAAGACGCACATCAACGACACGCCCTGCTACTATTACAGCTACGCCATCGCACAAGTGTTCAAATACCAGCTCAACGACTACATCGCCAAAAAGATCCTCCATCAGCCGCCGCAGGCCTGCAATTACGCGAACAGCAGGGAGGTCGGCGACTTCTTCCGGAAGATCATGGAGCAGGGCAAGACGCAGGACTGGCGCAAGATCCTCAAGGACGCCACCAGCGAGGAGCTCTCGACCCGCGCGATGGTTGAATATTACGCGCCGCTGATGAAGTGGCTGCAGGAGCAGAACAAGGGCCGCCCGATCGGCTGGGAGTAGCGTGAAAATCCACCCCGACTCATAACAACAAAGGCGGAAAGTATCTCCTGTGCTTGTTTAGGCCGGTGCTATGATTAACTTCTCCGTCGAAAGCTGCTTCAGCTCAGCAAACTCCATTTCAGTGGCAACTTTGGTTCTGTGTTCCATCGAATTGGTTTCCTGAAAAAGCACTAGCGCAGCCACGTGATCTTAATATCCTTCTCCAGCGCCTTGAATTCGGGATCCCCGGTAACCAGCTCAGCCTTTTTTGCTTTGGCCAATGCCGCCGCAAAGGCATCCGCCAGGCTGAGTTTATACTGTGATTTGTATTCGGCCGCCATATCGGCCAAGCGACGGTCTGCTGGGTGAAATTCTATCGGCATAACGGGCAAATCTCTCGCGATTGCCGCCCAGGCTGCATCCCCCTCTTTGCGCCGGATGATATATTGTGCCTCGGCGTAATTCACCTCGGTCATGAGCACCGGGGCATCACGCTCGGCCGCCTTCTCCAATATCTTCCGCACAATCTCCGAACCGGCCTCTTCCCGCAGAAATGCGACCAGCGCATGTGAATCAAGAACCGTGGCGGGCATAATTCTCCTCCTCCAAGGCTCTTTCCTCTTTCTTGTGCTCCGCCCATTCCTCGGTGAAAGACTTGCCGCCGGGCTTGCGCTTCAGAATGCCATGCAAACGGGCGATCGCCCGTTTGGTGACTGGCTTCAGCAAAATGCCTTCATCCGTGGCAACAACCACGGCGCGTGAGCCTTCCTCGATATGGAATTCCTTGCGCATCCACAGCGGAATCACCACCTGGCCCTTGGTGGTAAACCATACGTTATCTGACCTTGTGTCGGCTTTCATGCAAGATGGATTACTTGGTTATAGTCCTATTGCAACACATATTCTTACTTTTATCAATATTCTTACTTTTGCACATAAGTCAGTCCTTGCTCCGCGCCATTCACGGGGCTTTTTGTTGGCCTCGTCCGCCCCGGTCGTCTTGAATCGGCCCCGCATGTCGAAGCTCTACTTCTATTACTCGGCGATGAACGCCGGCAAATCCACGGTGTTGCTCCAGGCGAGCTACAACTACCACGAACGGGGCATGCGCACCCTCCTCTTCATCCCGGCCATCGACACCCGCGCCGGCACCGGCCGGGTCAAGTCGCGCATCGGGCTCGAGGCCGAGGCCCAGGTGCTGCAGGCCGACGAGAATATCTACGAAATAGTAAAGGCTGCCCACGGCGCCAAGGCTGGCGCACTTGGCGCCGCCCAACCGGTCGCCTGCGTGCTGGTGGACGAGGCCCAATTCCTCACCCGCAAGCAGGTGGAGCAGCTGACGGACATCACCGACCTGCTCCGCGTCCCCGTGCTCTGCTACGGGCTGCGCACGGATTTCCAGGCCAACCTGTTTCCTGGCAGCGCCTCGCTGCTCGCGCTGGCCGACAATCTGATCGAGCTGAAGACCATCTGCCACTGCGGCCGCAAGGCCACGATGAACCTGCGCATCGGTTCCGACGGCCGCGCGGTGAAGGAGGGCGCGCAGGTCGAGATCGGCGGCAACGACTGCTATGTCGCCATGTGCCGCCACCACTTCAAGGAAGCTCTGGCCCTATGAAGACCTACGCCGATTCCCTTCTTTCTTCTTTGTAGGAGTCTGCTTGCAGGCGATTTGAAACTCACGCCAACGGACAATACCCTGAATCGCCTGCAAGCAGGCTCCTACAAAAGAGTTTCACCCCATGGCCATCATCCGTTCCCTTTTTCTTCTCACTTTCACGCTCTCTCTTACCACCATCATGCCCGCCGCCTCCCAGACAATTTTTCTCGGCACCTCCACGCCCAAGGACGGCGCCAGCCGCGGCATCTACGCCGTGCAGCTCGACTCCGCCACTGGCGCATTGAGCGAGCCGGTGCTCGCAGCCGAGGCGGCCAACCCGGGCTTTCTCGTGCTGCACCCAAATGGCCGCGTGCTTTACGCGCTCGGCGAAATCGTTGCCGACGGCAAACCAGGCGGCGCGGTGAGCGCCTACGCGCTCGATCCAGCCAGCGGCCGGCTCACCTTGCTGAACCAGCAGTCCAGCGGTGGCTCCAGTCTCACGCACCTGGCCGTGGACGTTTCCGGCCGCGCGCTCGTCGCCGTCAGTTACGGCGGTGGCTATGTCGTGTCGTTTCCGTTGGAGGCCGACGGCCGCGTGGGGGCGCGCACCGGATCCTTCCCGCTGACAGGACCGCTGGGGCCCAACAAGCTGCGGCAGGAGAAATCCCACGCCCATTCCGTCACAATTTCGCCCGACAACCGCTTTGCCTTCGTCGCCGACCTCGGGCTCGACCGGGTGTTCTCCTGCCGGCTCGACGCCGCGAAGGCGCTGCTCACGCCGAACGATCCGCCCTTCATCCCCATCACCCCCGGCGCCGGCCCTCGGCACAGCAAGTTTTCCCGCGACGGCCGCTTCTTCTACGTGCTCAATGAAATCGACGGCTCGATCACGGCCTGCGCCTACGACGCCGCGCGCGGCGCCGGCACACCGCTCCAGCACATCTCCACCCTGCCCGCAGACTTCAAGGTCACGGATCCCGACCGCGCCGCCGAGATCCGTGTCCATCCCAACGGCAAATTCGTCTACGCGTCCAACCGCGGCCACGACAGCATCGCGGTCTTCTCCGTCAACACTGATGGTACGCTGAAGCTCGTCGGGTTCACCCCCAGCGGCGGCGCCCACCCGCGCAACTTTGCGCTTTCACCCGACGGCACCTGGCTGGTCTGCGCCAACCGCGACAGCAACAACCTCGTCGTCTTCAAGGTTGATCCCGCCACCGGCAAACTGACGGCCACGGGCCGGCCCGTTACGGTGCCGCAGGCCATCTGCGTGCTGTTTGCGCCCGCCGGGAAGTGAACTGGAACAATTCGTTTTGGCCCACGAAAAACACGAATTGGCACGAACGATTCTGATTTTTCAACGCGGAGATTGCGGAGTCCACTGAGAAATCCTATCTGTCTGTTTCTCTCCGCAAGTTCCGCGTCCTCCGCGTTTAAATGCCTTGGTCTTTATTCGTGTTCTTTCGTGTATTTCGTGGGCACTCCTCAGAACACCGTCTCGCCCTCGGGCGGCGGCCGGGGCGGACGCAGGCTCAGCACGACGTAGTAGGCCCCCACCGCAAGGCACGCGCAGACCAGCAAAAACCAGTCGCCGTGCAGGGTGTAATAGCTCTGCCGGTCGTGCCAGCGGAGGTCGCGGGTGATGTTCAATGTCTGGCCGCCGCGAAAATAAACGCTCCCATTTTCATCCTGCAGCACCGCGCGGATGCTGCCGAATTCGTCGATCCACCCGCTCCACCCGCCGTTGCCGCAGCGGATGACGGGCCGGCGCGTCTCGACCGCGCGCAGCACCGAGTGCGCCGCGTGCTGGTAGGCCGCCCCGCCTTCGCCGAACCACCCGTTGTTGGACAGCACCGCCAGCACCTCGGCGCCGGCCAGGGCGCTCTCGCGCGCGAGGGCCGGAAAAATGTCCTCGTAGCAGATCAGCACGCCGACCGGGACGCGATTGGCGCCCGCCGGCACGATAAGCGGCTGAGCGTCCGTGCCGCGCTGGAAATCGCCGCCGATGGGCACGACTTTCTCCAGCCAGCCCAGCACCGGACGCAACGGGATGTATTCGCCAAAGGGCACGAGCTTGCGCTTGTGGTAACCCGCGGGCTGCAGGCCGTTCACCGGCTCGACGACGAAGGCGCCGTTGAACCACTGGGCCGCGGAGCCGCGGTCACCGATGACGACACCGAGCAGGAGCGGCTTGTGCGCGCGCTTTGCGATGGATTCGAGCCAGGGCTGGACGTTGGCGTCGCGATACAGTGGCCACGGCGCCACGGCCTCGGGCCAGATGATGAAGTCCGGCGCGCCGGCGGTGCTGGCGGTGAAGGTGACCTGCTCGAGCGTGTGCAGCACATCGGTCGCCCGGGCAGTGTCCCATTTTTCATTCTGCGGAATGTAGGGCTGCACCAGCGTGACGCGCGCGAGCTGTTGGCGCGCCGGGCCCATGATTTCGGTCAGGAACGGAAAGGAGGAGAACATCAGCAGGAGCAGAGCCAGCATGAACTCGGGGCTGCGCTTGCGCAGGCCCTTGGCGCCCTCGAAGAAAATCCGGTGCGCGTAGGCCGCGGCGGCGAGGTTGAAATAAATCAGCACGAACGAGACGGCCCACGCCCCGGCGACAGAGGCGCTCTGGAGGATGAGCGGCCGCTGCCACTGGCTCGCCGCCAGCGGGAGCCAGGGAAAGCCGCCGAAGAGGACGCTGCGCACCCACTCGAGCACCACCCACAGCGCGGCCAATCCGAGCAGAGCGAGCAGGCGGACCATGACCTGGTGACCGACAATGCGGGGGATGACCCACCACGCCGCGAGATACCACAGGCCGATGAGCACGCCGATGAACGGTCCGAGCAAAAACAGCCCCACCCACGTGACATTGTGCAACCAGCCAAGCAGGAGCGTCCACGCCACCGCCTGCGCTCCGAGGACGGTCCACGCAAAAAGCCGGAACGCCGGCCGGCGGTAGGCCCACAGCACGGCCGGCACGGCGAACACGTAGGCGGCCTCGCCCGTGTCGAGCGGCGGAAAGGTCGCGTAGGTGAAAAACGCCGTGCAGCCGAACACCGCGAGCACCCAGCCGAGTGAGGGATGCCGCTGCCAGAGCGACAGCCGGGGCTCGTAGGGATCGGGGGGGGCGATTGTTGGCGTAGGCATTTTTGTAGGAGCCTGCTTGCAGGCGACCAAAAGTTAGCGCAACCGGCAAGAGAGTGTTTTCAAACCAACCAACGCACATGCCCCGTCATTCTGAGCGTAGCGAAGAATCCATGCATTCGTAAGTGATATCATGATCGATGCCGTGGATGTCGAACCAGCCTGCTGGCTAGACTTCACTTCGTTCAGAATGACAAATCCGCATTGAAAACACGACCGTTAAGGCCGAGGAAAACGTCAGGCCGCGCCGTGGCAGTTCTTGTATTTCTTGCCGGACCCGCAGGGGCACGGCTCGTTGCGGCCGACCTTCGGCGTCTCGCGGCGGATGGTGACGGACGGGAGCTTGATTTCGGGCTCGGCATCGCGCGGAACGGCCGCTCCACCCTCTGGTGCGGCAGCCTGTGAGGCGGCGGCGAGCGCGGTGGGCGCGCTGGCCGGGCCCTGCAGGCGGGCGGAGCGGGAAAGGATGGCGAAGAGGTTCTCGAAGGCGTCGCGGTTCGTCGCCGAGCGGAAGAGGCTCGTGCAGATCTGGAGGCGGACGTTGTTCATCAGCTCCTCGAAGAAACGGTAGGCCTCGCCCTTGTATTCGGAGAGCGGATCTTTCTGGCCGTAGCTGCGCAGGCCGATGGAGCGGCGGAG
>DATFUQ010000275.1:0-5000 GCA_035260745.1 Lacunisphaera sp.
GGCAAGGGCAGCGCGGTGACCGTCACGCGCATCATGCCGGATGGCACCAAGAAGGTCTTCACCATTGACGTGGACAGCATAATCAAGGGTAAAAAGGTTAACAAATCCGACGACGATAACTTCCTGCTTCAGGCCGGCGACAACGTCTATGTGCCCGAGCGCCTGATCTGATTTTATCCAACCAATGTCCGCCCCCGACGTCCTTCCCTCCACCGCCCCCGTCAGGTCCTCCGGACCGTCCCTACACGGCAACGACAATCAGGTGGTGGAGCGTCGGTCACTCCGGGATTATTACATCATCCTTCGCGAACGTCTCTGGATCGCCCTGCCCGTCTCCCTGCTCGTCGCCCTTTCCGTTGGTTATTATCAGGCGCAGGAGACCCCCCTGTATTCCAGCACCGCCACCTTGCAGTTCGAGCGCCCGGAACGCGTCGTGCTCAGCGAACAGGTCGTCGACTCCACCCCGCGCTCCGAAATCGACCTCAACACCAATCTCCAGACCCTCGGCAGCGGCCGTTTGCGCACCATGGTCGCGCAGTCGCTGACCCCCGACGAAATCAAGCGCCTGCAGCGGCCTTACCTCAAGGACGTGGCCGCGGGGGCCAATGCCCCGTCGGTCGGGGAACTGCTCGGCAGCATGACGCCCGTGTCCATCCGCAACAGCTTCCTGATCACCATCACCGTGACCCATCGCGACGCGGAGGGCGCGGCTCTGCTCGCCAACCGCTACGTCGAGCAGTTCATGCGCTACCTCATCGAGAACACCGGCAACAAAAACGAGGCCGCCGTGGAATACCTGAAGAGCCGGGCCGAGGTGCTCCGCAAGGAATCGGAGGCCGCCGAGGGCCGGCTGCAGGACTACCGCCGCAAGCACAACCTCGTCTCGCTCGACAACAGCATGAATATCATCGGCGAGCGGCTGCGGGCCATCAATTCCACCCTGACCGGCGCCCGGCTCGCCCGCATCGATATCGAGACCCTGCTCAGCCAGATTGAAAAAATGAAGAAAGAAAACGGCAGTCTCCTTGAGATCGGCTATATTTCCGCCTACGGCAACATCCCGTCGCTGAAGGCCCAGCTGGCCGAGTTGAGCAAGCAGCAGTCCATTCTCAGCGAGCGCTACCTCGAGCGCCACCCCAAGATGGTGGACCTCGCCAATTCCATCGACGTGGTCTCCGCCCAGATTACCCGCAACATCGAGCAGTCCATCTCCGACCTGCGCACCCAATACGTCAAGCTGCAGGACACCGAGGCCTCCTATCAGCGCGAATACCGCGAGGCCGAGAAGGAAAACCTCCGGCTCGGCGAGCTCTCCGTCGAGTTCAAAAGCCTGGAAAGCCAGGCCCAGGCGGCGAAGAACAACTACATCCAGATTCTGGACCGCCTGAACCAGACCACCACCTTGAAGAACATCGAGAATATCCCGGTCCGGCCGCTCGATCGTGCCCTCCCCGCCGGCGCCCCCTTCACGCCCAATCTCCGCAACATCATCAAGACCAGCATCGGCCTGGGCGTGCTCATCTTTGCCGGCGTCGCCATCGGCCTCAGCTTCCTCGACGACCGCGTCAAAAGCGCCTGGGACGTCGAAGGCTTTATTGGCGCCCATCTGCTCGGCATCATCCCCGAACTCGGCGACGTGCCCGACACCGAGAAGCACTCCCTCGTCAACAGCAACAAGACCTCCCCCGGTTCCGAGGCCTTCCTCAGCGTCTACAGCGCCGTCAAGATCCAGTCCAAACTCGACTTCCCGAAGTCCATCCTCGTCACCAGCACCATCCCCGGCGAGGGCAAAACGATGATCAGCTGCAACCTCGCCGCCGCATTCGCCCGGCACGGCAAGCGGGTGCTGCTCATGGACTGCGACATGCGCCGGCCGATGCTGCACCGCCACTTCAAGCTCACCAACGAGGTCGGCCTCATCGCCTGGTTCGAATCCGGCGCCAAGATCCCCGCCGATCCTTTCACCGACCAGTCGCTCGGCTTCACCAAGGTGGATGAGAACCTCTACCTGCTCCGCTCCGGCGGCCGCTCCAAGAGCCCCACCGAGTTGCTTGAGACCCCCGTCTTCGGCCAGTTCATCGAAGCCATGAAGCAGCACTTCGACCTCGTGGTCGTGGACTCCCCGCCGATGGGCGCGGTCACTGACTCGCTCCTCATTGCCGAGCACACCGACGAGGTCCTCTACGTGTGCCGCTTCAATCGCGCCTATCGCAAGCACATCCGGCTCTACATCCGCCAGATTCGCGAAAGCAAGAACGAGCTGCTCGGCATCGTGCTCAACGGCCTCTCCGCGCGCCGCATCGAGTATTACAGCAATTACCGCTACTACCGCAGCTACAAGAAATACTACGGCTCCCAGTCCTAGTTGTGCCGCGCGCAACCAGGGCGGGAGACTCGCAGTCGTAGCCGTCCCACGGCGAGGTCGCTCGAGTAAAGCGGTTGGTTGGAGCGCGGGCGACCCCGCTCGCGAAGGCTCTTTTTAGTTTGTAGGAGCCTGCTTGCAGGCGATTCGATGGTTCCTCATCTTCCCCCCGTGCCCTCCGCCTTCCTGCCCGATAATTTTGACCCCAAGCGCCCCGTCGCCCTGATCGCCGGTCGTGGCAGCTATCCGGTCATCACCGCCGCGGCCATCCGCGCCGCCGGGGTGCCGCTGCGCCTCATCGCGATGGACGACGAGACCGAGCCGGGGCTCATCGCCAGTTTCCCGGCCAAGGAGCGCGTCACGCTCAACGTCGGCCAGGTCGGCAAGATGCTCGACACCCTCAAGGCCTTCGGCGCGGGCTACGCGCTCATGGCCGGGCAGGTAAAACCCAAGAAGCTCTTCCATGGCCTGGTACCCGACCTCAAGGCGGCCTCGATCCTTTTCTCCCTCAAGCGCCGCAATGCCGAGACCATCTTCGGCGCCATCGCCGTCGAGATCGAGCAGCTCGGCGTCACCCTGCTCGACGCCCGCGCCTTCATTGACGACCAACTCGCCACGCCCGGCGCGATGACCGGCAAGCTGGGCATCGATGAGGAATACCTGCAGCACGGCATCCACATCGCCCGCGAGATCGCCCGGCTCGACATCGGCCAGGGCTGCGCCGTCCGCAAGGGCACCGTGCTCGCCGTCGAGGCCTTCGAGGGCACGGACGACATGCTCCGCCGCGCCGGGAAATTCAAGACCGACGAGACCCTCTTTGTCAAAACAGTGAAGGCCCGGCAGGATTTCCGCTTCGATGTGCCCGTCTTCGGCTTGCGCACGCTGGAGACCATGCACGAGGCCGGCCTCGGCGCCGCCGCGCTGGAAGCCGGCAAGGTCATCGTGCTCGACAAGCCCGCCGTGCTCGCGCAGGCCCGGACCTGGGGTATCACGCTCCACGGTTTCTGAGGCCTCTGCCCGACTTGCACTTTGCCCGGTTACCGCGCACCTTGCCGCCATGCCCGCCGACATCGTCGAAGTCTCCATCAAAGGCCTGATGCCCACGGCCAACGGCTGCGCCGTGTTCCTCGGCAACGAGGAGAAAACCTTCGTCATCTACGTCGATCCCAGCGTCGGCAGCGCCATCTCGATGACCATCAATGGCGTGAAAAAAGAGCGCCCGCTCACGCACGACCTCATCGGCCACCTGCTCCTGGGTTTCGAGATCAGCCTCGAGCGCATCATCATCAACGACGTCAATGACGGCACCTACTTCGCCCGCATCATCCTCCACATGCAGAACGAGCTGGGGCGCAAGTTTCTCGAGCTCGACGCGCGGCCCAGCGATTCCATCGTCCTCGCGCTCCAGCAGAAGCGCCCGATTTTTGTCGCCCGCAAGGTCTTTGATCTCGTCGAGGACATGACCGAGATCCTCGAGCGCGTGCTCAAGCAGCAGAAGGAAGAGCCCAAGGACGAGGGCGACCAGTAGATTTCTTCATGTAGGAGCTTGCTTGCAAGCGATACAACCCTCGCCTGTAAACAGGCTCCCTACAAATGGCCTCCAAAGCCTCAAATCTCCCACCTGGTCTCGTCCCCGGCCTCCCGCTCACCGCGCTGGCGCCGATGCAGGACGTAACCGACCTGCCCTTCATGCGGGTCGTCGCGCACTACGGTGCGCCGGACTATTTCTTCACCGAGTTCTTCCGGGTGCATGCCCAGTCGCGGCCGGAGAAGCACATCCTCCGGTCCATCACTGAAAACCAGACCGGCCGGCCCGTCTTCGCCCAGCTTATCGGCGAGCATGTGCCCGACATGGTTCGCACGGTGAAGGAACTGCTCCAATATCCTGTCGCCGGCATCGATCTCAACATGGGCTGTCCGGCCCCCAAGATCTACAAGAAGAACGTCGGCGGCGGCCTGCTGCGCGATCCGGCCAAGGTGGACGAGCTGCTCGGCGCCCTGCGCGACGCCGTGCCCGGCCTCTTCACCGTCAAGATGCGCATCGGCTTCGACTCGACGGAGAATTTCGAGCGCATCCTCGACCTCATCAACAAACACTCGGTCGATCTGCTCAGTGTCCACGGCCGCACCGTGAAGGAGATGTATCGCAGCGACGTCCACTACGACTACATCAGTGTCGCGGCCCGCACTGTCCGCTGCCCCGTGCTGGCCAACGGCAATGTCACCTCGGCCGACAAGGCCGCCACTGTGCTCGCCGAGACGGGTGCGGCAGGCCTCATGATCGGCCGCCATGCCATCCGCAACCCGTGGATTTTCCGGCAGACCCGGGAGAAGCTCTCCGGTCAGGCGGTCACGCCCATCACTCTCGCCGATGTCCGCGAATACGTCGCCCGGCTCTACCGCGAAACCCAGCAGCCCGGCGTCCCCGAGACGGCCCACGTCGCCAAGATGAAGAAATACCTGAACTTCGTCGGCCAGAGCGTGGACGCCAGTGCCGCGTTCCTGCACGACATGCGCCGGGCCATGACCGAGGCCGAGCTTTTTGCGGTCTGCGACCGCCATCTGTTGGCCGAACCCACCAAGTTGTTTTCGCCCGAGCCCTATCCCGGCGTCATCGCCCGGCCGAACTGCGAAACCC
>DATFUQ010000276.1:0-5371 GCA_035260745.1 Lacunisphaera sp.
GGTTTCAACCTGCTGCGGGTTGGCGGCACCGGTGTCGAAGGCGACGGGCGCCATGCTGGAACCGGTGGGCACGGTGGCGTCGGGCGTCGGGATGTTGCGCGGGCCGGACTGGCAGCCAGGGCTGGCAAAAATGAAGATGAACGCGAGCAGGTGTACGGCGACGACTGCTCCGAAGATCTGGAGGATTTTCATGGTGGGAATATGAGCGGCAGGGTTGAAGTTTTGCTATCTAAAAATTGGGGTTGTTCACAGGTTTTCCACAAGGTTTACGAAGGAGCGGCCACGGTCGTCGTAGCCGCGAAACATGTCGAAACTGGCAAAGCCGGGACTGAGCAGCACATGGTCGCCGGCGGTGGCGCGGGCGAATGCGGCGCTGACGGCATCCTCGAGGCTGGTGCAGAGGGTGGCGGGCACCCGCGAATCGCGGCAAAAGCCGGCCAGCGCCGGCGAGGTCTCGCCGATGAGGAAGGCGTGGCGGATTTTCTGGGCGATGCGGCGCACAAAACCGGCCAGATCGCCCCCCTTGGCCCGGCCGCCGCCGATCCAGAGCACGGGGGCGGAGAAAGTCGCCAGCGCAGCCTCCACGGCGTGGAAGTTGGTAGCCTTGGAGTCGTTCCAGAAGGTCACGCCGCGCTTCTCCCCCACCCGGGTCAGCCGGTGGTCGCCAAGCTGGAACGAGCGGGCGGCGGCATAAAGCGCCGCCTCGGGCAGGCCGGCGTGGCGCCACCACGCGGCGGCGAGCAGGAAGTTCTCGCGCTGCGGGTAGCCGGCGAAGACCGTCCCCGCCAGCCGGGCGTCGGCTTGCCGGCCCTCGGAGGCGATGCAAGCCGACGGCGGCAGGGTGTAGGTCTGACCTGACTTGCTGGCGTATCTTTGCACGGACGAACCAACAAAGACCGCGCCGGGCGGGGTGCGTTCAACCAAACGCCACTTGGCCGCGAAATATGCGGCCAGCCCGGGGTGCCTTTCGAGGTGGTCCTCGGCAAAATTGGTCCAAAGGGTCGCGGTCGGCTGCAGGTGCTGCAGCGTCTCGGCCTGGAACGAGCTGACCTCGCACACGGCGATCATGGGCCGGGCACTTTCTGCTGTAGCGGCGCTCTGTGAGCGCCGTTCTGAATCGTTCCGGCGGTCATAGACCGCCGCTACAGGTCCAGCCATGCCGCCGTTTTGGTCGGCAACCAGCCGGCTGAGGGAATAACCGACATTGCCGGCGGCGTGCACCCGGCGGCCGGCGGTGTTCAGCGCGTGGGCCAGGAACTCGGTGAGGGTCGTCTTGCCGTTCGTGCCGGTGATGGCGACGAGCTCCCCGCGCCAGAAGAGCGAGGCGAAATCCAGCTCGCCGAGGCAGACGCAGCCGGCGGCCCGCGCCGCCACCAGCCAGGCGTGGTCCGGCGCGAAGCCCGGACTGAACACCACGAGTCCGTGCGCGGCGGCCTGCCTGGCGCCGAAGGTTTTCTTCGCGCCGGCCGCCCGCTCGTCGTAGGCCTGGCCGGTCGCGCCGGCCGCCGTGAGCAGCGACAGCACGCCCTGTCCGCTCACGCCCGCGCCGAAGATGGCGACGGGACGCGCGAGCAGCGCGGCGATATTGGCGGGTGGCTGGGGCAGCATGAAAGGAAAGTAGGTGTCCGCTGACAGCGAAAGATAAGGTTCCGATTGATAGTATAAAGAACCTGTCAGCGGACTCCTACGAAAGTTTTGGCGGGGCGCACGACCGGGCCCTCGAGGAGAGTCCCGCCCTTGCGGAGGCGGCGCAGTTTGGCCAGGGAGCGGACGATCGGTTGCCGCAGCAGCAGGAGGCTGGAGCGGGTGACGTCGCGAAAACCGGGCGTATGTTCGTAATTGTAGTCGATGGGCATGGGATTTTTTGCGTCAGCGCAGTTTGAGGGTGGCGAGGCCGGCGAGGGCGAAACCAAGCGAGATGACCCAGAAGCGGAGCACGACCTTGGTCTCCGGCCAGCCGCGCTTCTGGAAATGGTGGTGGAGCGGCGCCATGAGGAAGAGCCGCCGGCCGGCGCCGGTGCGGCGCTTGGTGAACTTGAACCAGCCGACCTGGAAAATCACCGAGAGCGCCTCGAGCACGAACACGCCGCCGACGATCACCAGCGTGAACGGCTGGTGGATCATGAAGGCCATGACGCCGATGAGGCCGCCGAGCGCGAGCGAGCCGGTGTCGCCCATGAACACCTCGGCCGGGTGCGAGTTGAACCAGAGGAAGGCCATGCACGCGCCGATCAGCGCGCCGCACACCACGGTCAGCTCGCCGGTGCCGGGCACGTAGCTGATAAGCAGGTATTGGGAGTAAACACTGTTGCCCGCCACATAGGCCATGATGCCGAACACCAGCGCCACCGTGATGGTGCAGCCGACCGCGAGGCCGTCGAGGCCGTCGGTCAGGTTGATGGCGTTGCTGAAGCCGACGACCCAGAGGTAGATCAGCACGAGGAGCAGCGACCAGTGCATGTGGGTGATGAGCGCCGTCTTCAGAAACGGCACCCACAGCTCGTGGATCTTGGCGGAGCTCTGCGGATGCCACAGCAGGAAGGCGAGGGCCGCCACGGTGGCGAAACTCTGCCAGGCGATCTTCTCCCACGATTTGATGCCGTCCTTGTTCTTGTGGACGACCTTCAGGTAGTCGTCGCGCCAGCCGGGCACGGTGAGCGCGGTGTAGACGAACATCGCGGTGACGACCCAGACGTTGGGCTCGGCCCAGAGCACCACGCTGAAGAAAACCGCGATAAAGATGATGAGCCCGCCCATGGTGGGCGTGTGCTGCTTGTCGAAGTAGGTCGCGCCGAGCACGCCGGTGCGCTCGTCGATGTAGCCGTGGCCGAACTTCAGCGCGCGGAAGCGCCCGATGAGCCACGGGCCGACGAGGAAGCCGATGAACAGGGCGGTCACCGCCGCGCCGACCGCGCGCACCGTGATGTAGTGCAGCAACCGCAGCGGGCCGAAGACGTGCGCGTAGTCTGCGAGATAGCTAAGCATGCCGTGCCTGGATTGCCTTGAGGGTTTGCCAGATGCCGGTGACCTGGCGGGTCGCCGGCGCGCGCCGCGGCCATTCACACCACCGCTCCGCGCTGGCGCCCGGCTGGCTCGTGCTCGTCTGCGCCGCAGCGGGGTGAGCAACCGCATAGCCGGGCGGGTTATCGCGGGCGGTGAGAAGGCGGGCGGCCTCCGCGGTCGGGCTGAAATTAGTGCGCATGGGCGGTGGCGTGCGGTTCGAGGACGGTTTCGAGCTGGTAGCGGCGGCTGCCCTTCAGGAACACGGCGCCCTTGAAGCCGGCGAGGCGCTCACGGACGGGCGCCAGGCCGTTGAGGACGGCGACCTGCGCCGGGTCGTTGCCGTTTTCGAGCAGGCCCTCGCGGAGCGCGCCGGCCTGCGGGCCGAGCGTGAAGAGGAAATCCCCGCGCCGCAGGTGCAGCGTCCGGCCGAGCTGCCGGTGATAGATCGCGGAATCCGGGCCGAGCTCCTCCATGCAGCCGAGCACGTAGAGCCGCGGCAGGTCGGCCGGCACGGTGGAATTGAAAACGTCGATGGCATCGGTCATCGACGCCGGGTTGGCGTTGTAGAAATCGCAGTAGACCGTGGCCTCGCCGCTCGTCCGCATTTCGCCGCGCCACTTCGAGGGCTGCCAGCCTTCGAGCCGCGACTGCAGGGCGGCGTCCCCCACTCCCAGCTCGGAGGCGAGCGCCAAAGCCAGCGCGGCGTTCTGTGCCATGCCGGCCGAGACGCGGCGGAGGATGAATCGGCGGCGGCCATCGAACGACACCTCGGTGCGCTCGGGCCGGTGGAAGACGTTGAATTTCACCGAGCGGCCCGCGACCTTGGTCATGCCCTCGTTTTCCGGCACGAGCACGAGCGGATTGGCCAGGGTGTGGAAAGACTCGAAGGCCCAGCACGAAACGGGGAACACGGCCACACCGCCGGGATGATTGGCGGCGGGCAGCCGGGATTTTTCCAACGCCACGCCCTCCAGCGCGCCGAGTTTCTCGAGGTGCGCCGGGGCGATGAGCGTGACGACGCTGTGGTCGGGCTCGATCATCCCGGCCAGCACCGCCATTTCGCCCGGTTCGCTGATGCCGGCTTCGACGACCGCCGCGCGATGCACCGCCGGCTCAAGTCGCGTGAGAGTGAGCGGGACGCCGATGTGATTGTTCAGGTTGCCCTCGGTCGCGAGCACGTCGGGGCTGCCGCCGAGCAGCAGGGCCAGCAGGTCCTTGGTGGAAGTCTTGCCCACGCTGCCGGTCACGCCGACCACCGGGCCGTGGAATTCCCGCCGGTGCTCGCGCGCGATGCGCTGGAACGCGGCCAGCGGATCGGCGACCACGAGTTGCGGCAGCGTGGCGTCCGAAACAGCGCGGCCGACCAGGGCGGCGGTGGCGCCGCGCGTCTGCGCTTCGCCCAGAAAATCGTGCCCGTCGCGCTTGCCGGTCTTGAGCGCGACGAAAACCTGCCCGGCGTTCAGCGTGCGCGTGTCCTGATTGAAGCCCTCAATCGCCCCGCCCGGAAGGCGGTTCCAACTGCCACCGGTCCAGGTGGCAAGTTTTTCTGCGGCGAAGGTTGGCATGGAAGCAGGCTCAGACTGTTTTGATGTTCTTGATGCCGATCAGCTCGCGCACGACCTGGCGGTCGTCGAAGGGGATGATCGTATCGGCGAATTCCTGGTAGGTCTCGTGGCCCTTGCCGGCGATGAGGAGGCAGTCGCCCTCGCGGGCGGCGTCGAGCGCGAGGCTGATGGCGCGGCGGCGGTCCTCCACGAAGGTGATTTTTTCCGGCGACTTCACGCCGGTCTTCATGTCGGCGAAGATCTGCGCGAGCGCCTCGGTGCGGGGATTGTCCGCCGTGGCCCAGGCGAAGTCGGCGAACTCCTGCACCACCGCCGTCATCAGCGGGCGCTTCAGGCGGTCGCGGTTGCCGCCGCAGCCGAAGACGACAAACAGCCGGCCGGGCGTGACGGCGCGCAGCATCCCGAGCGCGTTGCGCAGGGCGTCGTCGGTGTGGGCGTAGTCCACCAGCACGTTGTAGGGCTGGCCCTCCTCGATGCGCTCCATGCGGCCGGGGACGCCGGGAAAGCTTTTCATGCGGACGGCGATCACCGCCGGGTCGCGACCGAGCGCGTAACACGCGGCGAAGGCCGCGAGCAGGTTGCTCACGTTGTAGCGGCCGATGAACGGGCTCTCCAACTCGAGCGCGCCGCCGGGCCAGACCAGGCGAAACTGGGTGTTCTTGAAATTCAGCCGGAGATTCTCGGCGCGGACCATGGCCTCGGGCGACTCGCCGAAGGTCACGACCTTGACGTGCTTGGGCGTGGCGGCCGCAAGCTGGCGGCCGTAGGGATTGTCGAGGTTGATGGCGGCCGCGGCGGGCGCG
>DATFUQ010000277.1:0-3063 GCA_035260745.1 Lacunisphaera sp.
CCGGCGGGCCCGGCTCCAGCAAGACCCGCCTGCTCGCGGAGCTGGCCGCGAGCCAGCTCGCCCGCGGACAGCGCGTCGAAGGCGTGCTGGCGATCGCGGGCCCGCGCCGGGCCCCGGATGTCGGCGCGAATGAATACTGGCTGCGGATCATCGGCACCGCGCAGGAGCTCAGCTGGGCCGTGCGGGACGAAAGCCTCACCCCGCCGTATTATTTCGAGCCGGAAACCGAGAACAAGCTGCGCATCTGGGCCGAGCGGCTGCGCGCCGAGCCGCCGGCACCCCTGTTCGTGCTGGATGAATTCAGCAAATTCGAGGCCAAGGGCAAGGGACTCATGCCGCTGTGGCCGACTTTGGTGGCGGCGGGACCGCACATCGTGGTCATTGCGGTGCACCAGGGTCTCGTCACCGACATCGAGGAGGTCATCGGCCGGCGCTTCGATCTCTGCATCTTCGCCACCGCCCCCGACGCGCTGGAGCAACTGCAGCGGGCCTGCGAGGACTTCGGCGAGTGGACGCGCCTCGGCCTTTTCGGCGGCGCGGCGGGTGGCTTGGAGATGACCGTCGGTTCGGCGCTGCATGCCGCGAAGATACCGCTGCGGGGCATGGCGATGTCGTCGCTGCAGGCGGCGATGATGGTGTTCGCCGGCAACGGCCTGAGCCAGCCGGGTCGCATCATCTGGGTGCCGTTCATCTCCGGCGGCCTCAAGGCGCTTTCGCCCGGGGGCAGCCGGGTGCATCCGATGATCGCCATCATCATGCAGGGACTGTTGTTCGGCGTCTCCGTGCAGTCGCTCGGCTGGAACATCCTGGCCATCGGGCTCGGCGGGGCGCTCGTCGGCGCGTGGGCCGCGCTGCAGGGCTTTTTTCTGCAATACCTGCTCCTCGGCGACGAGCTGGTGCGAGCCTACGACACCGCGGTGCTCTGGCTCGCGGACCAGTGGCACATCACCGCGCCGGGCCTGCCGTGGCTGGTGGGGGCCTGGGCTGCGCTGCACGCCGCCGTGGCCGCCGGGTTCGCCCTGACCGCCTGGCGCCTGCGCCACCCGCCCGCCATTCTGCAAAGCATCATCGAGCGGAAAACGGACCGCCCGGTCGCGACCGACTCCGGCCCGCCCTTCCCCCGCGGCTGGCCGGGCCGCCTGCGCGAGTTCGGCCGTTGGCAATTCTGGCTGCCCCTGCTGGTGGTCGCCACGATCCTGCTCGGCAGCGGACGCTCTTGGGAATCCGTGGCCCTGCTGGTGCTGCGCTTTGTCACGATGGGTTGTGTGCTGATCGCCCTGGTCTCGCTGCTGCGGCCGGCCCGCTGGGCGGAGCAGTTGCGGGCGCGCGGCTGGTGGGGCCCGGCCGTGGCGCTGTCCGGCGCGCTCAACCGGCCGGACCAAGCCAAATAATCCCGGCCCCGCCGGCGCCGGCGGCTTGGGAGTTGCGGTCGCGGGCTTGACCGGGTTGTTTGCCCGCATGCCCACCCGCGCCTGGTTCTCCACCTTCATCTACCACGAGCCGCTGCTGCGCGCCGGGCTGGAGCGCTTCAATGCCGGGCTGGCCGCGGAATGCCGCAACCTGCGCGACTACGATGCCGCCGGCCGGCGCTGGTCGGCCAAAAATTATCCCGGCGGCTATACCTCCTACGCCTCGCTCAACCAGCTGCACAAGTTCTCGTCCACCTTCGCCGGCCTGGAGCGCAGGCTCACGGCGCATGTGCGGCGCTTCGCCGCCCGGCTCGACATGGACCTGCGCGGCCGGACCATCGCGATGACGGATTTCTGGGTGAACATCATGCCCGAGCATGCGGCGCACAGCCTGCACCTGCATCCGCTCTCGTTTGTCAGCGGCACCTATTACGTCGCCACGCCCCGCGGCTGCCCGGGGTTGAAGTTTGAGGATCCGCGCCTGAGCAAGTTCATGGCCGCGCCGCCCAAGACCGCCGGCGTCCGTCCGGCCAACCGGCCGCACATCACTTACCCCGCGAGAGCCGGCCACGTGATCCTGTTCGAAAGCTGGCTCCGCCACGAGGTCGCCGCCAACCGCACCACGGCCGAGCGCATCAGTTTAAGCTTCAATTATAGCTGGAGCTAAACCTTGCGCCCAACAGCGCCCCAGTCGCACGAGCTGGCTGTTTAAGCTTCAACTACAATTGGAGCTGAGCGACCGGTAATTGTCTGCAACCATTTGGAGTTGGCGGCGTCTCACTGGCCATGCTCCCACTGTCGTCTCCCTTTGCGCGCCAGCTTTTGCCCGTCGTGGCCGGCGCCTGTGTCCTAATATTTTCGAGCTGCGCCAGCGACCAGCCGGCCGGCCGATCCACGGCCCTGGCCAAAATTTCCCCGCCGCTCGCGGGGCAGGAGGTTTATTTTGACGGCTCGATCGTGGCCGATCTCAAGCTCGGCGCGGGCGTGCGCCCGACTGAGGGAACACCCGGCAGCGGCATGGGTGGAGGCGGGGGCAGCGGTGGTGGTGGTTCCGGCCGCGGTCGGCGCGGCGGCGGCGGTTATTCCGGTGGTGGCGGCATGGGCGGAGGAGGCCGGCGCGGCGGCGGCCAAGGTGCGGGCGAGACGGAGGGCGAAACCGGGGGTGGCATGCGGCCCGCGGGCCTGCGACCGGGCGGAGGGCCGCCGGTGATGATCCACATCCAAGTGACCAACAAGGGCCCGGCTCCCGTGGTCGTTTCCGCGACCGACTTCAACTCCCCGCTGGGCAATTTCGTGGTCCTGCCCGAGAAACTCACGCTTGAGCCCGGCCAATCCGCCGAGTTCGAGCCCATGACCTCCCGGCTCGGGGGCGACTTCAGCGAAGTGAAAATGAACCTCACCTTGAACACCGCCGGCCGGAGCGAAAAGCGAACCGTCACCCTGCGCGTGGTGCCGCCGGTTGCAGCTGCCCCGGCGAAGCCCGGTCTGTAAACCCGGCCTCAGACACCCATATCCTGGATCTCATCCGACAGGAAACTGAGGACTCCCTGGCCCGGCCGGCCAAAGGCGCAGCGCATCATCGCGCGGGCCACCACCTCGGCCTTGATCGCCCGGTATTTCCGCAGGCGGCCGAGCAGCAGCGGCTCGGCCCGCC
>DATFUQ010000278.1:0-16853 GCA_035260745.1 Lacunisphaera sp.
AGCAGGTCGAGACCCCCGCCCTCTCCCCCGACGGCCGGTGGGTCGCCTACGTCGTCCGGTCCATCGAACCGAAGCCGGACGCCAAGGACGACTGGACCTACCGGACGCAGCTGTGGCTCGCCGCCGTGGACGGCAAGACTCCGCCGCGACAACTGACCTTCGGCACCGCGCGCAATTCCAGCCCGGCTTGGTCGCCGTCCGGCGACCGCCTTGCCTTTGTCCGCAACGTGGAGAAGGAGAAGCCGCAGGTCTACGTCCTCCCGCTCGCCGGCGGCGAAGCCATGCCGCTGACCAAGCTGGAGACGGGAGCCGCCAACCCGCGCTGGTCGCCCGACGGCACGAGGATTTTGTTCACCAGTCCGATGTCCTATGCGCAGGTGCGCGACGCGCTGGAGAAGGCCAACCGGGAGTCCGCCCCGGCCTGGAGCAAGGAGAAGCCCGGCCGCAAGGCCAACGACACTGCCAACTGGGGATTGAAAAACAAAGAAACGGAGAAAAAAGGGGAAACGAGGGAAACAGTGAAAGCAAAGGAAACGGAGAAGGTTGAGGCCAGGACCGACGGAACGCTGCAGGAAATGCGCGAGTGGCTGGCGAAGGACGAGGCCGACGGCAACCCGCGCGTGATCAACCGGCTGAACTTCCTCGCCGAGGGCGACCTCGAACCCGAGCCGGATTTCGCCGAGTCCTATATCGTCGAGGTAAAGGAGGACGCCGAGCCGGAAGCCGTCAACATCGGTTACGAGAACTACGGCGCCGTCGAATGGCTGGCCGATGGCACGGGGCTCGTGTGCACCGGTCCGCGCAAGGCCGACGAGCATCCCGACCGCGACCGTTTCGACAGCCTTTACCTGATCGACGCCAGGACCGGCCTCGCCAGGGTGCTGCTGGAGGAAGCGGGCAGCCGTTACGCCAACCCCATCCCCTCGCCCGACGGCAAGTGGATTGCCTACACCTTGACGACGGGTGGCGAGTTCAGCTTCGAGCAAGCCATGGTGGCCATCGTGCCCGCCAGTGGCGGCACGCCGAAGATGCTCACTCCGAATCTGGACCGCAATGCGGGCAACCTGAAGTGGTCGCCCGATAGCAAGCAGATCTATTTCACCGCGCCCGACCGGGGCCGGTTTCCGCTCCATCGGGTGGCCATCGCCGACAGCGAGGTGCAGACCCTGACGACGGAGAACCAATGGGGCATTCGCGACTATGATGTCGGCGCCGACGCGCTGGTGCAGGTCGTCACCCACCCCGGCAATCCCTGGGAGCTCTATGCCGGCACGCCGGACGGCAAGACCGTGCGTCCGCTCACCGTGCACAACAGCTCATGGCTGAAGGACCGAAGGCTCAGCGCCTACGAGCCGCACCGGCTGGTGAACACCGAGGGCATCACGGTCGACTACTGGACGCTGAAGCCGGTGAATTTCGACCCTGCGAAGAAATACCCGCTGCTGCTGGAGATCCACGGCGGCCCGACGGCGATGTGGGGTCCCGGCGAGGCGACCATGTGGCACGAGTTCCAATACTTCGCGGCGCGAGGCTACACCGTCGTGTTCGCCAACCCGCGCGGGTCGGGCGGCTACGGCAAGGATTTCCAGCACGCCAATTTCAAGGACTGGGGGACGGGCCCGGCCGGCGACGTGCTCGCCGCCGCGGGTTTCACGGCCAAGGAGCCCTACGTCGACCGGAACCGGCAGGTGGTGACCGGCGGCTCCTACGGCGGCTACCTCACGGCGTGGATCGTGGGGCACGACCACCGCTTCAAGGCGGCGGTGGCGGTGCGCGGCGTCTACGACCTCTCGATCTTCTACGGCGAGGGCAATGCGTGGTTCCTCCTGCCGCTCTACTGGGGCGGTTATCCGTGGCAGAAGGAGGTGCGCGCCATCCTCGACCGCGACTCGCCCCTCACCTATGTCGAGAACATCACGACGCCGCTGCTCATCAAGCATGGCGACACGGATTTCCGCACGGGGGTCGTCCAGAGCCAGATTCTCTACAAGAGCCTCAAGCAGCTCGGCCGCGACGTCGAATACGCGCGCTATCCCCGCGCCACGCACGAGCTCTCCCGCAGCGGCGAGCCCAAGCAGCGGCTCGACCGGTTGGTGCGGTTCGAGGAGTTTTTCCGGCGCTACATCGGGGAGAACTAAGGGCGGAATTATTGTTCATCGGTCATCGTTCATTTGTCAGTGTTCATCGATTCGGAAGATGAAAATTGGACATTGAACGATGAACGTTGAGAAATCTTACCGAATTAAGCGCCTGATTTACGGCGTTGCGGCGGGCGCCGGCTGCTTACAGCTTATATCTTACCGCTTAGCTTCCCATGCCCCACACGCTTTTCCCCACCTCCTTCGGCACCTGCGGCATTGCATGGAATGAAACGGGGCTGACGGGCTTCCAACTGCCCGAGGAAACCGAGGCACTGACCGGGGAGCATCTGGCCGCCCGCGCCCGGACGCAACCGGGCGAGCCGCCCGACTGGGTGCAGCGGATCATCGTCCGGGCGCAGCAGCACCTCGAGGGGAAGCTGCAGGATTTTTCCGACACGGTGCTCGACTGGTCGCGCGTGACCGATTTCCAGCAGGCGGTCTATCTGCAGGCGCAGGCCATCAAGCCCGGTTACAAGACGAGCTACGGCGAGATCGCCAAACTGATGGCGCTGGGCAACGAGGCGGCGCGCGCCGTCGGCGTGGCGCTGGCGACCAATCCCTGGCCGCTCATCGTGCCTTGCCACCGCGTGGTGTCGGCCGGCGACAAGATGACCGGCTTCTCCGCCCCCGGCGGGGTCCGGACCAAGACGCGGCTGCTCGCGCTCGAGGGTGCCGAGCTGCTGTCGGAGTAGCGTTATTTAACCACGAAGACCCGAAGGAACTGAATTTTTCACACAAAGCAGCCAAGGAGCGAAGGGATTGCCGGATTGAGAAATGAGCCTGCTCAGTTTCTTTGCTGCTTTGTGTTTAATCCCCCTCTCGAATCTGAAACCCAAACTCCATTTTGATCCCAAGGCCGCGGTCGCCCACCTGCGGGCGAGCGATGCCGAACTGGCCGCGCTGATCGACCGCGTCGGGCCGTTCGCGCTCGAGCTGAAGCCGGCGACCAGCCTGTTCGAGGCGTTGTTGCGCTCCATCGTTTACCAGCAGCTGCACGGCAAGGCGGCCGCGACCATCCACGGCCGCGTGCTGGCGGAGCTGGAGAAACACGGCGGCACCACGCCCGAGGCGCTGGCCAAGGCCACCGACGCGGCCCTGCGGGGCGCGGGGTTGTCGGGCAACAAGCTGCTCGCGGTGCGCGACCTGGCCGCCAAGTGCCGCGAGGGCACGGTGCCGTCGCTGAAGCAGGCGGCCAGGATCGGTGACGACGAGCTGGTCGCGCGGCTGACCGAGGTGCGCGGCATCGGGCCCTGGACGGTGAACATGCTGCTCATCTTCCATCTCGGCCGGCCGGATGTGATGCCGACGGGGGATTTCGCCATCCGGCTCGGGTTCAAGAAACTCTACCGGAAGCGCAAGGACCCGACGCCGGAGGCCATCGTGAAGCACGCCCGGCGCTGGCAGCCGTATCGCACGGTCGCCAGCTGGTATCTGTGGCGTTCGCTCGACTGAAAAATGACAAATTGTTCATCCTTCATTTTTCAATGGTCAGCGGTTTCGGAAAAATGAAAATTGAACGGTGAAAAATGGACATTGATAAATGCCGGTTGCGGCAATCGCTCGACACGGGCTGAGAAATTCCCATAACCTGCAGGCCGAGCCCACCATCAATGATCTCGACCACCAGCGCTCCGCCGTATCCCCTGGCCAGCACCTACCCGGAGCAAAGCATGGGCCGGTTGATGGAGTCGCCCATCGCGGTCTTCCCGCCGAAGCTCACCGTCGGGGAGGCCACCGAGCGGGTGCGGGAACTGGCCAGCCAGCGTCTCTTCACCTACGTCTACATCGTCGACGACGCCGGCGTGCTGCTCGGCGTGGTGACCATGCGCGACCTGCTGCTGCATGAGAAAATGGAAAAGCTCGATGATTTCATGCTGCGCTCGCCCTTCGCCCTGCAGGCCGCCCAGCCGGTGCGCGAGGCCATGCGGCTGACCGTGAACAAGCATTACCCGTCCTATCCGGTGTGCGACGACCGCGGGGTGCTCATCGGCATCGTGCGTGGCTCGCGGATTTTCGAGCAGGAGGCGATCGAGATCAGCGCGCAGCCCGGCAGCATGGTGGGTGTCGAGAAGGAGGAGCGGATCGCGACGCCGATCAAGCGCAGCCTGATCTTCCGGCACCCCTGGCTGCAATTCAACCTGCTCACGGCCTTCGTCGCCGCGGGCGTGGTGGGTTACTTTGACAAGACGATCGAGAAGATCGTCGTGCTGGCGGTGTTCCTGCCCGTACTCGCGGGCCAGTCGGGCAACACGGGCTGCCAGGCCCTGGCGGTGGCGTTGCGCGGCATGACCCTCGGCGAACTCAAAACGGGCGACGCGCGGCGGCATGTCTTCAAGGAAGGGCTGCTCGGGCTGGCCAACGGCGCGCTGGTGGGCATCTCGGCCGGGGCGGGCATGTTTTTCTACGCCGCCATGAAGCACACCGCCGAATCGCCGCTCAAGCTCAGCATCATCGTCTTCCTCGCGATGACCGGCGCCTGTTTTCTCAGCGGCCTGTCGGGCGTGCTGGTGCCGGTGACCCTGAAAAAATTCGGCTTCGATCCGGCGACGGCCTCGAGCATTTTCCTGACGACCGCAACCGACGTGGCCAGCATGGGGATTTTCCTCGCCCTGGCCACCATCTGGCTGATGTGAGGTCCATAAACATTCTGCTATAGGAGCCTGTTTACAGGCGATGCGGGACTCACGCCAACGAACCATATTTGTATCGCTTGTAAACAAGCTCCTACAAAACGAACGGCGTATGCCAGAATAGCTCTTACGGCGTATGCCTGCGGGGTTGTGTCCGGCCGGCCGGCAATTACGCTGCCGCCCCAACCAATCCCACCCTCCCCCCATGCCTGACAAAATGCGCGCCATCGTCAAACCCACGGCCGGTCCCGGGCTGATCATGACCGAGGTGCCGGTGCCCCGGCCCGGCGTCAACGACGTGCTCATCAAGATCAAGAAGACGTCCATCTGCGGCACCGACGTGCACATCAACAAATGGGACTCCTGGGCCCAGCGGGTCATCAAGCCGCCGCTGGTCATCGGCCATGAATACGTCGGCACCGTGGAGGAGGTCGGCGCGGGCGTCACGGGTTTCACCAAGGGCCAGCTGGTCACCGGCGAGGGCCACATCGTCTGCGGGCATTGCCGCAACTGCCTCGCCGGCCGCCGCCACCTCTGTCCCAACACCATCGGCGTCGGCGTGAACCGCGACGGGGCGTTCGCCGACTACGTGTCCATTCCCGCCGGCAACATCTGGCGCGTGCCGGCCGGGATGTCACTCGACGTCGTGTCGTGCTTCGACCCGCTCGGCAACGCGGTGCACACCGCGCTCTCGTTCGACCTCATCGGCGAGGACGTGCTCATCACCGGCGCAGGGCCGATCGGCTGCATGGCCATCGCCGTCGCCAGGCACGCCGGCGCGCGCAAGGTGGTCATCACCGACATCAACGACGGCCGGCTCGAGCTCGCGCGCAAGCTCGGCCCCACCCGCGCGGTCAACACCGCGAAGGAAAACCTGACCGATGTCTGGCACCAGGAGCTCGGCATGACCGAGGGCTTCGACGTCGGGCTGGAGATGTCGGGCAGCGCCGTGGCGCTGAACCAGATGATCGACAACATGATCATGGGCGGCCGCATCGCGCTCCTCGGCACGCACTCCGCCAAGGCCGAGGTCGACTGGAACAAGATCGTCTTCAAGATGCTGCATCTGAAGGGCATTTACGGCCGCGAGATGTTCGAGACGTGGTATAAGATGACCGCGCTCGTGCAGGGCGGCCTGGATATCACGCCGGTCATCACCCACCACTTCCCCGTCGCGAAATTCCAGGAAGGCTTCGACCTGATGGGCGCCGGGAAGAGCGGGAAGATCATCCTGAACTGGGAGACCTGATTTTTCGACGCGGAGCACGCAAAGGACGCAGGGCCAATGCATCATCCAATCCTCCGCGATCTCCGCGTTTAATCCTGTTTCATGAATACAGCATACTCTGACCACCTGAGGAAGATTCTCGGCGAGATCGAGGCCGCCGGGCTCTACAAGCGTGAGCGAGTCATCACCACGCACCAGACCGCGCACATCGCCGTCGCCTCGGGGCAGAAGGTGCTGAACCTGTGCGCCAACAACTACCTCGGGCTGGCCGACAACCCGGAGCTCATCGCCGCCGCGCGCGCGTCGCTCGACCGCTGGGGCTACGGCCTGGCCTCGGTGCGCTTCATCTGCGGCACGCAGCAGATCCACAAGGACCTCGAGGCCGCGATCGCCAAGTTCCTCGGCACCGACGACACGCTGCTCTACTCGTCCTGCTTCGACGCCAACGGCGGGCTGTTCGAGACCCTGCTCGGCGCGGAGGACGCGGTCATCTCCGACGAGCTGAACCACGCCTCGATCATCGACGGCGTGCGGCTCTGCAAGGCGCAGCGCCACCGTTACCGGAACAACGACCTCACCGACCTCGAGGCGAAGCTGAAGGAAGCCGGCGCGGCCAAGGCGCGCTTCAAGCTCATCGCCACCGACGGCGTGTTCTCGATGGACGGCTACATCGCCAACCTGAAGGGCATCTGCGACCTCGCCGACAAACACGGCGCGCTGGTGATGGTGGACGACAGCCATGCGGTCGGCTTCATGGGCAAGACCGGCCGGGGCACGCACGAGCATTGCGGCGTGATGGGCCGCGTGGACGTGTTCACCGGCACGCTGGGGAAGGCGCTCGGCGGCGCGAGCGGCGGCTTCACCAGCGGCCGCAAGGACATCATCGACCTGCTGCGCCAGCGCTCGCGGCCCTACCTTTTTTCCAACTCGATCGCCCCCAGCATCGCCGCCGCGTCCATCAAGTGCCTGGAGATGCTCAGCGCGTCCACCGCGCTGCGCGACCGGCTGGAGGCCAACACGAAGTTCTTCCGCGAGGGCCTGACCAAGGCCGGGCTCACGCTCCGGCCCGGCACGCACCCCATCGTGCCCGTGATGCTCGGCGACGCGGCGCTGTCGCAAAAGGTCGCCGCCCGCATGCTGGAGAAAGGCGTGTATGTCATCGGCTTTTTCCACCCGGTGGTGCCGCAAGGCATGGCCCGCATCCGCACACAGGTGTCCGCCGCCCACAGCCGCGAGGACCTCGCGTTTGCGATTGAGAAGTTTGCCGAGGTCAAACAGGAGTTTGGCCTGTAGTTCGCGCAGAATGACAGAAAGCCGAAATGAAAAGCCCCACTCCCGCCCAACTCAAGAAGCTCAAGGCCGCCGCCAAGACCGCCGCCGGCCGGGCCTATGCGCCCTATTCCAAGTTTCACGTCGGCGCCGCCATCCTCACCTCGTCCGGGAAAATCCATTCCGGCTGCAACGTCGAGAACGCCTCCTATGGCCTGACCAACTGCGCGGAGCGCACGGCGATCTTCAATGCCGTGGCCGCCGGCGAGAAACGCCTCCGGCTGCAGTGCGTCGTGGTCTACACGCCAACGAAGTCCGCCTGCGCGCCGTGCGGGGCCTGCCGGCAGGTCATCCACGAGTTCGGGCCGCGCGCCCGCGTGATTTCGTTCTGCGCCGGCCGGGAGCAGATCGACGTCTCCATCGGGGCGCTGCTGCCCGGCGCCTTTGGCCCGCTTGATTTGGCCTGACACACTGATGACTGCGCATCCTCTCCCCCATGAAATCCATCGTCCCCCTCGCGGCCGCGCTGGCCGCTTGCTGCAGTCTGCCGGCCGAGCCGGCCAAGCCCATCACCGGCGTTGACCGCGCCTACATCGACCTGAAGGCCTCGCCCTGCGAAGACTTCTACAACTACGCCAACGGCGCCTTCAATTCGTTCCCGATCCCCGGGGAATACGCTTCCTACGGCGTGAACCAGGAGATCGACGAGCGGAATTTCACCATCCTCAAGGACATCCTGGAGACCGCCGCCAAGACCGGCGGGCCCAAGGGCAGCGTGGCTCAGCGCGTCGGCGATTTCTACGCCGCCGGCATGGATGAGGCCGCGATCGAAAAGGCCGGCCTCGCGCCGCTCGCGCCCTGGCTGCAGCTTATCGCCGGCATCAAGGCGCCGGGCGATCTCGTGCCGGTCATCGGCAGGTTCCAGGCGGACGGCCTCGACGCGGCGTTCAATTTTGGCGTGCAGATCGATGACAAGGACACGACGAAGATGACCGGAGGGTTTGCCCAGGGCGGGCTCGGCCTGCCGGAACGCGACTACTATTTCCGCGACGGGCCCGCGGCCGGGGACATCCGCAAGGCCTATGTCGCCCACGTTGCGAAGATGCTCGAGCTCGCGGGCGACACCCCCGCCGCGGCGAAAAGCGCCGCGGAAGCCATCATGGCACTGGAGACCAAGATCGCGAAAACCTCACGCACGTTGGTCGAGCGCCGCGACCCGGAGAAAAACTACAACAAATTCGAGCGGGCCGCGCTGGCGAAGCTTGCGCCGGACTTCGCGTGGGAAGGATTCCTGGCGCAGGTCAATTTCCCCGCCGCCGAGAAGACGGTGCTCGTCGGCCAGCCCGAGTTCTTCACCGCGCTGGGCGGCCTGCTGCGCACCGAGCCGCTGGACAGCTGGCGGGTTTACCTGCGCTGGCACCTGCTCCGGCAGACGGCCAATTACCTCGGCCACGCGTTTGTGGACGAGCGCTTTGCCTTCTACGGGAAAAAACTCTCCGGCACCACCGAATTGAAACCCCGCTGGAAGCGCGTGATGGCCGCGGCGGACAACGCCATCGGCGAGGACCTCGGCCAGCTCTATGTCCGGACGACGTTCAGCCCCACCGCGAAGGAACGCGCGCTGGTCATGGTGAAGTTCCACCTCGACGCCATGCGCAACCGCCTCCACGCCGCGGCGTGGATGAGCGACGCCACCAAGGCGCAGGCCTACAGGAAGCTCGACACGATGCGCAGCAAGGTCGGCTATCCCGACAGGTGGCACGATTACTCGAAGCTGACCCTGACCCGCGAGTCCTACGTGGGCAACGTGATCGCCGCGTCGGCGTTCGAGGTGCAGCGCCAACTCGCCAAGCTCGGCCAGCCGGTCGATCGCAGCGAATGGCTGATGACGCCGCAGACCAACAACGCCTACTACGAGCCGACGCTGAACGAGATGTGCTTCCCCGCCGGCATCCTGCAGCCGCCGTTCTTCGACGAGAAGGCCGACGACGCCACCAACTACGGCGCGCTCGCCTCGACCATCGGCCACGAGCTGACGCACGGCTTCGACGACCAGGGCCGCCAATACGACCACGAGGGCAATCTCAAGAGCTGGTGGACCGACGCGGACGCGAAGGGCTTCCAAGAACGCGCCGAGCTGGTCGCGAGGCAATACGACGCCTTCGAGGTGCTGCCCGGCCTGCATATCAACGGCCACCAGACGCTCGGCGAGAACATCGCCGATGTCGGCGGGTTGCGCGTGGCCTACGAGGCCTTCAAGCTCGCGACCGCCGGAAAGAAACTGTCGCCGGTGGACGGCTTCACGCCCGACCAGCGTTTCTTCATCGCCTTTGCCCAGGGCTGGCGCACCAATCAGCGGCCCGAGCAGGTCCGGCTGCAGGTGACCAGCGACGTGCACAGCCCCATCCGCTGGCGCGTGCTCGGCCCGGTGGCGAATTTCCCGGAGTTCCGCGCGGCCTTTGGCTGCACCGGACCTGCGGAGACCTGGCCGCCGATCTGGTAAACGGTAAGGTCGGCCCCGCAGTCGCGGGATCGCCGTGCCGCACGGCCGATGTCAACTAATAGTATACTAAGGCCGGCCAAATTGAGCCGACCCCAAGCCACTAAGTATACTATTAGTTGACATCAACGACCTACAGCGAGTCGGTGAACTTCTTCAGCTCCTCCCAGTAGCGCGGGCCGGCGAAATCCGCCAGGCCCGCGTGGGGCCCGCCCTCGACGAACAGCCGGGCCTTCCGCGCCGTGATGGCCGCGTAGAGTTTTTCGCCATGCCAGAACGGCACGACCTGATCCGCCGTGCCGTGGATGACGAAGACCGGCAGCTTCAACTCTGGCACCTTGGCGATGTTCACGAACTTGTCGCCGGGGAACACCGGGATGCGCGTCATGACACGGTAGGCGCTGACGAACGCCCCCTGCATCACCAGTCCGGCCGCCGGCTGGTGCCGCGCCAACTCGACCCCCGGGCCCGCGCCGAGGGAATAGCCAAAGATCACGATCCGGTTGGCTGACACCCCGAGCTTGGTGCGCAGGTAGTCGTAGGCCGTCTGCGTATCGGCGTAGAGGCCCGCCTCGGACGCCGTGCCGCCGCTCAGGCCGTAGCCGCGATATTCCACCGCAAAGACGGCATAGCCCGCCGAGACGAAGTGCGGCAGGTATTCGCCGAGGCTGCCCAGCTCCTCGTAGTTGCCGTGTAGGTAAAGCAGCGTGTATTTCGCCGACGGGTTTGGCCAGTGGCGCGCCGCCAGCTTCACGCCATCGGGCGTGGTCAGCTGGATGTAATCGGGCGTCAGCTGGTAGGTGACCGGGGGATGCGGGAAAATCATGCCCGGCGCCATGAAGTTGGCCACCACGGCCGACAGCGCGTAGACGATCGCCAGCAGGATGAGCATCCGTCCAAGGCTGAACACTAGTTCCGACATTTTAGGCATGTCATCCTGAGCAACGCGAAGGATCCACGATGATATACGCCTTGATTGTCATTCTGGATTCTTCGCTTCGCTCAGAATGACAGGATTCGTGCACTTAGTGTCCGGACAAAAGATCCCGCACGAGCGCCACCACCTGGTCGCGTGGCACCTCGCGCTCGGCCCGGTCGGCCATGTCGCGGATCTTCACCACGTCCTTGGCCAGCTCTTCGCTGCCGTAGATCAGGGCGATCTTCGCGCCGGACTCGGACGCCGCCTTGAACTGTTTGCCGAAGGCCAGTTCCTTGAACGGATACTCGACCCGGAAGCCCGCGGCGCGCAGCGCGTGGATGTCGGCCAGGGCCGCTTGCCGCTCCATCTCGCCGCCGATGACGGCGTAGACCTCGGGCGCGTTGATGAAACTCGGGGTCAGGCCACGCTGTTCCAGCAAGAGGCCCGTCGTGACATCGCCCATGGCAAAGCCCGCCGCAGGGAGATCGGGGCCGCCGAGTTTCTTGACGAGGTCATTGTAGCGTCCCCCACCGGCCAGAGCACGGAGGTCGCCCTTGCGGTCGTAGGCCTCGAACACAAAGCCGGTGTAGTAAGCCAGTCCGCGGACGACGCTGAGGTCGACGGAGACAAAATCCGCCAGTCCCATCGCGGCCAGGCCGGCCAGCAACTTGCGCCAGTCCGCCAGCCGGGCGGAGAATTTTTCGGACTTGAACGGCGCGAGCGCGGCCTCGAGCTGGGCGAGGCTCTTGATTTTCAGGAAGGCGAGCAGCTTGTCCTTCTGGCCGGCCGGCAGCACGCCATGGGCCTCGGCGTAGCCCTTGAAGGCGTCGTCGCCCATCTTCTCATGGCGGTCGATGGCAACAAGCAGGGCGCGGGACTGGGCGTCGTTGAAGCCGAGCGCCTCAAGGTAGAAAAACCAGAGGTCGCGATCGCTCAGCCGAACGAAGAAATCGTCCTTGGTCAGCCCGAAGCCGGCGAGGCACTGGATAAGCAGGGCGATGAGCTCGATCTCGGCCTCAGGGCCGGGCTCGCCGAAGATGTCGGCATTGAGCTGGTGGAAGGCGCGGAGCCGGCCCTTCTGGGCGCGCTCGTAGCGGTAATACTCGGCGACGCTGAACCACTTGATGGGGCGCTTGAGCGCGCCGGCCTTCGCCCCGACCATCCGGCACACGGTGGGGGTCATCTCGGGTCGGAGCGCCACCGCGCGACCGCCCTTGTCCGTGAAGCTAAAGAGCTGGGCCTCGATCTCGTCGCCCGACTTGGCCTGGTAAAGTTCGAGAGGCTCGAGAACCGGGGCGTCGTATTCCTGGAAGCCGAAGGCCGCGGCGGCCGAGCGCCAGACGCGGAAAATATGCTGACGGCGGGAAAAATCCTCCGGGTAGAAATCCCGGAAACCGGGAAGCGACTGGAATCCGGCCATGCCTCGCTGCGGCTGGGCCGCCCTCAGGCCGAGGGCGGCGGGTTGCTGCGCAGTTTGTCGAGACTGAGCTGCTTGATCTTCTGCTTGAGAATCTTGCCCGACTTGAACTTGACGACGGCGCGCTCAGGGATGACGACCTCGGTCTCAGGCTTGTTCGGGTTGCGGCCCACCCGGGCCTTGCGGACCTGAACCTCGAGCACACCGAAATTGCGCAACTCGACGTTACGGCCGGCGGCCAGCGCATCCATGACGATATCGAGGGTCATTTGCACCGTGTCTTGGATTTGTTTCTGCGGGAAACCGGTCTTCTCGTAGATTTCCAGCACGATCTCACGTTTGGTCAGGTTAGTCGACATGGCTTGGCGTGGGTTGAAAACTTTTGGCTTGGGTGGTTACAGGCACAAATAATTCACTACCCAGTGCTTGCGTCAACCGCAAAGCCACACAAAGGGTAAGCCTTAACCATGCCCGATCCGAAGGCTGTCAGCAGCATGTTTGCCCGCATTGCCGGGCGTTATGACCTGGCCAACCACCTCCTCAGCGGAGGGGTGGATTTTTGCTGGCGGCAACGGCTGGTCCGGGCGGTCCACGACGCCCATCCGGGCTCGGTGCTGGACCTGGCCACGGGCAGCGGCGACGTGGCCTTTGCGCTGGCCGACGGGCTGCCCCCCGGCGTGAAGGTAACGGGCATAGATTTTTGCCAGCCGATGCTGGACGAGGCCGTGAAAAAACGCACCGGCAGCCCGCGCCGGGCGGCCATCGATTTCCGGCCGGGCGACGGGCTGGCGCTGCCCCTGCCCGCGGCGTCTTTTGACGCGGTGACGATCGCCTTCGGCCTGCGGAACATGGCCGACCGGGCCAAAGCGCTCGGCGAGATGCGCCGCGTGCTCCGGCCCGGCGGCAGGCTCTTCGTGCTGGAATTTTCGCAGCCCTATTTCTGGCTGCGGCCGTTCTACTACGCCTACCTCAGGCTGGTCCTGCCTGCCGTCGCGGGCCTGGTGACCGGCGACCGCGCCGCCTACGAATACCTCTGCGGCTCGATCGAGGAGTGGCCCGGCCGGCACGCGCTGGCGGCAGAAATCAGTCGCGCCGGGTTTGTCTCCGTCACCGCCACGCCGCTCACCGGCGGTGTGGTGGCGCTGCACACGGCCCGGGCATAATCCCTCATTGTCCCGATCACCCGATCCTAGCTGACCAAGCGCGCTATGGCAAAGGCCGCGGCCGCCGCCAACCCACCGATCATAGTGGTTTGCAGGCCGCCGCGCAGCACAGGCACTCCGGTAAAACGCGCCTTGATTCCGCCAAAGAAGGCCAGGGCCATCAGCGTCACGATCACCGAGAGTTGAAGCGCCCGGTTCGCATCAGGCAGCAGCATATACGCGCTCAAAGGAACGATGCCGCCAACAATATAAGCGCCGGCGATCGTGAGCGCGCTCTTCCATGCCCGCCCGGGCTCCGGTGCCTCCAAGCCAAGCTCAAAACGCATCATGAAGGCCACCCAGTCCTTGGGACGGCGGCGCAGCGATTCGACCACCGTCGAACTCTCGGCATCGGTCAACCCGTAAGCCTTGAAAATGTCCGTGACCTCCTGCGCCTCGGCTTCGGGCATCGCCTCAACTTCCTGCTGTTCGCGGACAAGCTCGTTAGTGTAATGCTCGGCGCCGCCCCAGGCCGCCAGATAGCCGCCCAAGCCCATGGCAATGGAACCCGCGGCGATCTCCGCCACGCCGGCGGTGACAATGACGTGGGTCTGCGAAATCGCTCCTGTCAGTCCCGCCGCCAGGGCGAAGGGCACGGTCAGGCCATCCGACATGCCGATCACCACATCCCGCACCAACTCACCGGCAGTGAAATGCTTTTCGGTATGGGGTGCCTGCGACATGGCCAAGGGAAACGCCCGAGGCTAGTTGAAGGACTTCCCGCAACCGCAGGTGGTCTGCGCGTTGGGGTTCTTGAGCTCGAAGCCCTTGCCGTGGAGCCCGTCGTCGAAGTCGATGCTCGTGCCCTTGAGGCGGGCCAGACTGGCCGGATCAACCAGCACCTGCACGCCCTCGCTCTCGAACACCTGATCATCCGCCTTGGGCAGGTCGAACGACATGCCGTATTCCAGACCGGAGCAGCCGCCGCTCTCCACGAAGACGCGCAACTGCTTCGCGGCATCGGCCTGCGCGGAGCGCATGCTCTGCACCTGGCGGGCGGCCCGGGCGGTGAGGGTGATCATGAGCGCAACGTAGGTCCCAGACCCGGGCTGTCAACTGGTGCTTCCCTCCTCAAGTCAACCGTGAAGCAGGAATCATGCAAATTCGCTCGCTGTGTTCTTGCCACGTGCCAAACCCGCCGTTTTCCTGACGGCGTGCCTACGGACTCACTCAAGCACATCTTCAACGAACTCCAATACGAGCTGACGAACAAGCTCGCGGAGGGTGGCATGGGCCTGGTTTTCGAGGCCGTGCAGAAGGGCTCGGGCAACTTCCGCAAGACCGTCGCCATCAAGCTCATTCGCGAGGAGTATTCAAGCATCCCGGAATTCCAGAAGAATTTCATCGGCGAGGCCAAACTGGTGGCCGACCTGATTCACACCAACATCGTCCAGACCTATCACTTGGGCCAGATCGGCGGGCAGTATTTCATGACGATGGAATTTGTCCGCGGGGTGAACCTCGAGCAATTCATCGACCGGCACACGGAGCTCAAGCGCCCGGTGCCGCTGGACATGGCCGCGTTCATCGCGTCGCGCGTCTGCCGCGGCCTGAGCTACGCCCACGCCAAGCGGGACAGCGACGGCCGGCTGCTCGGCATCGTGCACCGGGACGTCAACCCGAAGAACGTGATGCTCGCCGTCGAGGGCGACGTGAAACTGACGGACTTCGGCATCGCGAAGGCCCTTGACCTGATGTATAATGAAGAAGGCAAGGTGATCCCGGGCAAGGATGAATACCTCTCGCCCGAGGGCGCCAGCTACGCGGTGACCGACGGGCGCTCCGACCTCTTCTCGCTCGGCATCGTGCTGACCGAAATCCTGCTCGGGCGGAATATTTTCCGCGGCACCACCCGGCTGGAATCACGCCGCAGCATCCTCACGATGCCGCTGCCGGTCTTCAGCACGCTCCGCGCCGACATCGATCCCAAGCTGGAGACCATCATCCAGAAGGCCCTCCAGCGCGATCGCGAAAAGCGCTACCAGTCCGCCTTCGAGATGCTCACCGACCTGGAGCTCTACCTTTACAGCGACCGTTACGGCCCGACGAACGAAAAGCTGGCGGTCTACCTCGCTGAAGTTTTTCCGCCCCAGAAACCAGGCACCACCCCCGCGCTCCCCTCCCCGAAACTACCCCGCGTCTCCACGCTCGAAAGCCAGAGGTAACCCCTTGCGCGCATGAGCGGCCCCGGTTTCAACCAAAGCTTCCACCAGAGGCAGACGCAGCAGCTTGTGCTGGCGCCGCAGATGCGGCAGTCGCTGAAGATCCTGCAGGTCGCCGCGCTCGACCTGCGCGCAACCGTCCAGGAGGAGCTCCAGTCCAATCCCACGCTTGAGGAGCTGCCGATGGACGACGTGAGCCTGGAGAAGGCCGCCGGCACGGGCAGCGACGACCCGGCGCCGGACCGCGACCAGCGCGAGGAGCTGGATTTCTCCAAGGACTTCCAAGTGCTGGAAAAAATCGGCCAGGACTGGCGCGACCACATGTCGGACACCGGCGGGGTGCGCCAGAACACGGGCGAGGACGACGAGCGCCGCCAGCATTTCTTCGACTCGCTGACCAGCGAGACCTCCCTGCAGGAGCACCTGATGCAGCAGGCGGAGCTCACGGATTGCCCGCCGCCCGTGCTCGAGGCCCTGCGCTTCCTCGTCGGCAGCCTCGATGACCGCGGCTATCTCACCGCCACGCTTTCCGACCTGGCGCTGCTCGCCCACCTGCCGCTGGAGACCGTGCAGGAGGCGGCGCGGCTCCTGAAGACCTTCGAGCCCGCCGGCATCGGCGCGGAAAATCTCGCGGACTGCCTGCTCGTCCAGTTCACGCAGAAGGGCCGGGAAAAATCCGTCGCGGCCCGCATCATCCGCGACCATTTCGACCTGCTCGTCCGCCGCCGTATCCCCGACCTGGCCCGCAAGACCGGCCTCGCCCCCGAGATCATCCAGGAGGCCATCGAGGAAATCGGCACGCTCGATCCGGCCCCGGGCCGGCGCTTCGCCGACGACGCCAACCGGGTCGTCGTGGCCGACGTGAGCGTCGAGCAGGACAACGGCGAGTGGAAAATCATCCTCAACCAGGACTACATTCCCCGCCTGCGGCTCAGCAACACCTACAAGGAACTCATCGCCAAGGGCAAGCTGACCAAGGCGGAGAGCGACTACCTGCGCGAAAAGCTGCGCTCCGGCAAATTCATCATCAATGCCATCGAGCAGCGCCAGCGGACCATCGAGCGCATCACCCGCGAGATCATCAAGCACCAGGGGGAGTTTTTCGCCGAGGGCATCTCGAAATTAAAGCCCCTCACGATGACGCAGATCGCGGACATCATCGGCGTGCACGAGACGACCGTCAGCCGCGCCCTCGCGAACAAATACATCAAGACCCCGCACGGCGTCTTCGCCATGAAGTACTTCTTCACCTCCGGCTACCAGTCGGACGCGGGCGAGTCGGTGGCCAACACCAGTGTGAAGGAGATGATCGCCGACATCGTCGCCGGCGAGGATCCCGGCAAGCCGCTCAGCGACCAGGAGATTGTGGGTCTGCTCGAGGCCAA
>DATFUQ010000279.1:0-2581 GCA_035260745.1 Lacunisphaera sp.
GGCCGCCGCCCACGCGGAGCCGGACGGCTATACCCTGGTGACCGCGAGCGTCGCGTACCACGCCATCGCGCCGGCCGTGAGCCCCAATCCGCCTTTCGATCCGATTCGCGATTTCACCCACATCGCCTTTCTGGGCGGGCCGCCCAACACGTTCGTGGTGCACCCGGTGTTCGCGGTGAGGTCGGTCAAGGAGTTGATCGCGCTCGCGCGGGGCGGTCGTGCCGTCGACTATGTGTCGCCGGGAGTTGGGACCCTCGGCCATCTGCTGGTCGAATATTTCGCCCAGAAGGCCGGGATCGCCATGCAGCACATTCCGCACAAAGGCTCGTCCCAGGCGATGGTGGATCTCATCGCCGGCAACGTCATGATCGGCTCGATGACGTGGAGTTCGGCAGTCGGGCAAGTCCGCGCCGGCACCGTGGTTCCGATCGCGGTGTCGTCTCGCGCCCGCGTGCCAGAATTTCCGCAGGTGCCGACCTTGCGCGAAGAAGGGTTCGACGACCTCGTCGCCGTCACATGGTACGCCCTGTCGGGACCGGCCGGCCTGTCCAGCGATGTGGTCGAGAAGCTCAATCAAGCAGTCAATGCAGCCTGGGCGACGCCGGCGGTGCGGCGGCGGCTTGCCGACGACGCCATCATGGCCGAGCCCATGTCGCCCCAAGCCGTGACGGCATTCGTCACGAGCGAGGTGCGTAAATGGGGCCCGATCTCAAGGCGCGTGATGACAAATCCCTGATTTAGAAACCTGCAACCTTGGGGGGCATGTGCATGCGGCATGCCAATGCATGTCGTGCCAATGCCATAAAGGTCGGCCAGCGGATGTTCCCCTGGGGCAGTGCTTAGAATTTTCCCGACTTTAACAATTGGTTGGAACAACTCTGTTACATGGTGAATCTACTATGAAAGCCGAGCCTCCCTCCTGGCCTCCCCCGCAAGCGGGGAGTCCAGAAAGGGGGGAACCTGTGAATTTGCCGAGGAGTTACCGTTGACTAGAGCATGATCCCGAAAAGTGGGAACCGGTTTTCGGAAAAGATCATGCTCCAGCAATAAGCTAGAGCGGGATGACGATTCGAAGAAAAGTCATCCCGCTCTAGTCCGGACTTGTCGTCATCAGCTGGCCGGGAGTTTGTGGTGTCGCAGAAGAAGATCGTAGTGCTGTCGTCAACCGTGGGGCGCGCAAGGCAGGCCCGAGGCAGACTTGAGCTCGTGGCCGCTGCAGCCTCGCTGGGGCTTGGCTTTCTCAGTGGCGTATCAACGCCGGCTGCGGCATCTCATCACCGTCATCATCGCGGCGCCTATGCGATGGGGGATCTCGGTTCCCCGTCGCGCGGGTGGCATCGATCGCACCGGCGCAGCGGCAGTGACGAGACTGCCGAAGCGCGCAAGCCGGAGCCGGCGAAGCAGCCCTCCGGTCCGCTGCTTCTTGCGATCTCGATCGGCAGCCAGCGGGTGACCGTCTATGACGACGGCACACCGGTCGCCGTCTCCGCGGTTTCGACCGGCGTGCCCGGGCATCCGACTCCGACGGGCGTTTTCAGCGTCATCCAGAAGCAGCGGTGGCATCACTCCAATCTCTACAGCGGTGCGCCGATGCCCTACATGCAGCGAGTTACCTGGTCGGGCGTCGCGCTGCACGCCGGCGTCGTGCCGGGCCATCCGGCCTCCCACGGCTGTATCCGCCTGCCGGAACGATTTGCGGTGCGCTTGTGGGGCATGACCAAGGTCGGGGCGCGCGTCGTCATCACGCGCGGCGAGGCGGCGCCGTATGAGATCACACATCCGCGCCTCGCCGGGCTTGTTAAATCATCCGAGGCGGCATTTGAGCCAGGTACGTTGAACGTGCGCAGTGCAGCCGCGCCCAGTCGATCCGAAGTTGCCACCGGCGCCGTCGTCGTAGCTACGACCGGCGCGGCGGCCGGCGGAGCCGGAGCGGCGGTGTCGCGCGACGACTCGGCGCCATCCTCGTCCGAGATCGGCGCGTCGGCCTCGCCGCAGGTTGGGGGCGGGGACACGCCGGACAAGCCTGCCGAAGCGGGCCGACAGGCGGAGCCGTCACCGGCCGAGCCGGCCCCGGCCCCAAAGGTCGAGGACCCCTTGCTGCAGCACCCGGGTCCGATCTCATTGTTCGTTAGCCGTAAGCTCGGCAAGTTGTTCGTCCGCAGGGGTTTTGCGCCCGTGTTCGACGTCCCGGTCAAGATCGCGCGTCCGGAGGAGCCGCTCGGCACCCATGTCTTCACTGCCAGCCGGCCAATGCACGAGGGTGTCGGCATCCGCTGGCTCGCCGTTTCGCTTGGCTACGACCGCACGGCAGCCGCTCCGGCGCCGGCGAAACGCAAGGGCCGCGGCACCCGCGACGAGCAGCGGCCAGTGCCGCTCACGGCGGATGCCCTGCGCCAGGCTGCCGGCGACGCGCTTGACCGTATCGAACTGCCGCCGGAAACGCTTGAGCGCATCGGCCCGTTGGTGGCCCCGGGCACCTCTTTGCTCATCTCCGATCAGGGCCTTGGCAATGAGACCGGCCGGGACACGGATTTCATCGTCGTGACGAAATAGGGTCTATTACGGCCCCGCTTGGCCCCCC
>DATFUQ010000280.1:0-10712 GCA_035260745.1 Lacunisphaera sp.
TCACCCCGCGCACGCGGCTGTTCTTCCTCTGCCACCCGCACAATCCCGTGGGCCGCGTCTTCACCCGCCCCGAGTTGGAGCAAGTCGCCGCGTTTTGCGAGCGGCACAATCTCCTCCTGGTCTCGGACGACATCCACTGCGATCTCATCCTCGACGATCTGCCGCACATCCCCGTGGCCACGCTTTCTCCCGCAACCGCCGCGCGCACCATCACGCTCATGGCGCCGAGCAAGACTTACAACATACCCGGCCTGGCCTGCTCCTGGGCGATCATTGCCGATCCCAAGCTGCGCGCCTCCTTCACGCGCGCCATGACCGGCATCGTGCCCGAAATGAACGTGCTCGGTCTCGCCGCGTGCGAAGCCGCGTTGCGCGACAGCGAGCCGTGGCGGCAGGCGCTGCTGGCCTATCTTCGCGGCAACCGTGACCTCCTCGCCACTTTCATCACGCAACACCTGCCCGGGGTGAAGCTGACCCCGTGCGAGGCCACGTATCTCGCGTGGCTGGACGTGTCGGCGCGCGCGTTGCCCGATTCGGGCGAGTTTTTCGAGCAGCACGGTGTCGGCCTTTCCGACGGCGTCCAGTTCGGCGCGCCGGCCGGCCGCTTCGTGCGGCTCAACTTCGGCTGCCCGCGGGCCACGCTGACCGAGGCCCTCTCGCGAATGAAGCGTGCACTGGCCGCAGGCTGAGGCATAGTCGCGGTGTGCGCATCGGTCCGCTCCAGTTCGACTCCAACCTGTTCCTTTCGCCGCTGGCGGGCTACACCAACCTGCCTTTCCGGCTCGTTGTGCGCGAAATCGGCGGCATCGACTGGACCACGACCGACCTGGTCAACGCCCGCTCGCTGCTGGAAAAGAATCCGCGCGCGCTGCAGATGATCCGCACCTGCCCCGCGGAGAAGCTGCTTGCCGTGCAGCTCTTCGGCGCCGTGCCGGAGGAGATGCGTGACGCCGCCGCCATGGTCGAGTCACTCGGCATCGCCGCGGTGGACATCAACATGGGTTGCCCGGTGAAAAAAGTCACCGGCATCGGCGGCGGCTCGGCCATGATGACCGAGCTCACCCAGACGGCGAAGCTCGTGCGCGGCATGGTCGAGGCGGTGAAGATCCCGATCACCGCCAAGATGCGCCTCGGGTGGGACGAGCAGAACCTGACGGCGCCGGATCTCGCCCGTGTGCTGGAGGATGCCGGTGTCGCCGCCATCTTCGTGCACGGCCGCACCCGGGCGCAGGGCTTCAGCGGCACGGTCAACCTTGCCGGCATCCGCGCCGTCGTGGCGGCGGTGAAAAGCATCCCGGTCATCGGCAACGGCGACGTCACCACGCCCGAGGCGGCGAAAATGATGTTCGACAAGACCGGCTGCGCGGGCGTGAGCATCGGCCGCGGGGCGTTCTATCATCCGTGGATCTTCACCCACACCCGGCATTACCTGCAGACCGGCGAGCTGCGAACCGAGCCGGGCTACGCGGAGCGCGTCACGGTGATGCGCCGCCACCTGGACTTGATGATCGAGGTCTTCGGCGAGGATTACGGCTGCCGGCTCTTCCGCAAGCCGGCGGCGTGGTATGCCAAGCGCTTCGGCCCGGCGAAGGAGTTCAAGCGCGGCATCACGCAGTTCAGCACGCACGCCGAGTTCGAAGTCCTGCTGGCTAATTATGACAAGTGGCGTGCACCCTTCCTTGACGCCCAGGGCGAATTGAAAACCCAATATCGGCCCGACCCGATGGTGGCCTCGTTCATGCGCGACGAGGACGAACCGGCGGCGCTGCGGCGCACTTCCATTCCCGTGCCCAAGGGCCCGATCGACGTGTGGTGAGTCACGGCTCGCCAAGCCCGCTGCGCCTGCTTTAGCTCCGGGCGATGTCCAGCGTCACCCACCTGTGGGCCATCTTCCTCGGCACGTTCATCGGCCTGCTGCCGATCATCAACCCGCTGGCCGCCGCGCCGACTTTTTTGGCCATCACCGAGGGCGACAGCCCGGCGCGCCGCCGCGAGCAGGCCCGCAAGGGCTGCTTCTATATGGTGGGCATTTTGATGAGCTTCCTCATCGGCGGCACCTTCATCATGAATTTCTTTGGCATCTCCATCCCCGGCCTGCGGATCGCGGGTGGCATCATGATGACCGGCATCGGCATGGGCATGCTGACCGCCCAGAAGAGCGCCGCGAAGCCCGATGACGAGGAGCGCGAGGCCGCGCGCAAGAAGCTGGACATCTCCTTCTCCCCGCTCGCCATGCCGATGCTGAGCGGCCCGGGTTCCATCGCCGTGACCCTGGGGTTCACCTCGCTGGCCACCAGCTGGACCGATTACATCGCCATCATTGCGGGTATCATCTCGGTGGCCCTGCTCACCTACCTGGTGCTGCGGCTGTCCGGCCGGATCGTGGGCCTCATCGGGCCGGTGGGCCTGAATGCGATGACGAAGATCATGGGCTTCCTCATCATGTGCATCGGCGTGCAGTTCGTGGTGAACGGGGTGCTCGGGATCGCCACCGACCCCGAGCTGCTGCGCGGCATCCGGGACGCCCTCGCCGCGCACTGAGCCGCGGCTCAATTCCGCCGGGAGACTGTCGCGCCGGTCTTGTCCTTGAAGGTCAGGAGGTGGGTCTTGTCATTGTAGCCCTCGAAGGTGATGCCCAGCTGGGGATTGACCAGGTCGCCCGGCAGATAGGAGGTGCCGCCGACAAAGACGCGAGGGGTCGCCCCGCCGCGCACACCGCCGATCTTGAGGGTCTCGACCCAGGCCTTGAACTGGTTGCTCGGCGGAGGGGGCGGGGGGGGCTCGACCGGAACCTCGACCACCGGGGCCGCCACCACGGCAGCCGGAGTTTCCGCCGGCTTGGCTTCGACCGGGGCTTTGGCGACGGTCGGGGAAGTTTCCTTGGCAGGCTCGGTTGCCGGCTCCTTGGCTTTTTCGATCACCACCGGCTCGGGCGGCGCCGCAGGTTTGGCGACGGGCTTGGGCCGGGGCGGAGGCGGCGGTTCCGCCTTCGGCCGAAGGAAAATGAACAGCACCGCGGCCAGCACGAGCACACCGGCGCCGCCGCCGATCATGACGAGGCGCTTTTTTTTCTTTGCGCCCGCGGCACCCGGTTTCTTGGCCCATGGTGCCGGGGCTTTGCCTCCGGGGGGTGGAGGAAAGGGCACGCCCGGTGGCGGGGGAAAAGGCGCGGCTCCGGCGGGAGGAGGAAATGGCTGGCCAGAAGCCTTGCGCATGGCGGTGATTTCCGCCGGCTCGCCCTGTTCGCCCCGATCCGTACCGGCCTCCACCGGGGCGGGCGCTGGTCCGACGGTTTCCCCGGGGATCGGCAGCGGGGCTTCCACCAAAGACGGGCCCGCCGCAGGTTCGGCCGACGACGACGGGGTGGGCGCAGCGGCTTTGGGTTTCAGACTGAATTTTACTGCGGGCTTTTCCTGCGCGGCTGCCTCGACCGGCGGCGGGGGGGGAGGCGCGACCGGCTCAGGCGCAGGCTCAGCCGGTGGCGGGACCACGACTGGCTCGGCTGCAGCTGCCGGCTCAGTTTGTTCCGCGGGCGCAACCGAAAGACGGGGCTTGAGCCGCACCACCGGGGCGGCCGCCTCGGGTGCCGGAGTGGCGGAAGCGGTGGGCGCAAGTGGCGGCTCGGCCGGCGGAGTGTCCGCCGCGGCGGGTTGGGAAGGAGCGACGGCAGGATCGCCGGCCAGCCTGGGTTTCAGGCGGAGCTTGGGTTCGTTTTCTTCGCTCATGCCCCATGCCTAGCAGTTTCGCCCTGCGGCGGAAACAAAAAGATTAGGCTGGTTGCGCCATCAGTCTTGAGGCCTGGACGGGGGTCGGCTACATACCAGCCCTATCCATGAAACGCACGGCGGCCAAATATGGTGGTATCAGCTCCGCCGCGGTCCGGAAAGCCACCGGCAAAACCTGGGCGCAGTGGCTGGCCCTGCTGGACAAGGCCGGGGCGAAAAAACTGCCCCACAAGGACATCGCCCTGCTGTTGCACCAGAAGCACCGGGTGCCCGACTGGTGGGGCCAGATGGTGACCGTGGGCTACGAGCAGGCGCGCGGGCGGCGCGTGAAGCACCAGAAGACCGACGGTTTCGCGGTCAGCGTCAGCAAGACCATGGTGGCGCCGGTGGACCGGGCCTATGCCGCGTGGAAGGAGGCGGACCTGCGCGAGCAATGGCTGCCCCGCACGCCACTGACCATCCGCAAGGCCACGCCGCACAAATCCATCCGCATCCTCTGGCCCGACGCCACCTGCCTGAGCGTGAATTTCTGGCCGAAGGGTCCGCTCAAATGCCAGATCGTGCCGCAACACGGCAAACTCGCCACGCCCGACGCCGTCGAGAAGATGAAGACCTACTGGGCCGAAAAACTCGAGGCGCTACGCGCCTTCCTGGAAAAGTGAAGCGAGCCTTCCTGTTACTCGCAGCCGGCCCTGACGGCCATGACCGTTAATTCTGTTTTGGCGCCTTGGGCGGCGGGAGCACGAATGGCTTCCCGGCGTTTTCCTTCCACCACCGCAGCCACTCGTCGCTCTTGCCAAAGGATTTGCCGGTGAGTGTCTCCAGCGCCTCGTTCGCCACGCCGGCCTGGCGCTCCGCGGGCTCGCCGGGCCGGGCGGTCTCACCGGCCCGCAGGACGGCGATCAGCGGCCCGATGGCGCGTGGTTGCCGGAGCCGGCCGAGCACGTTTATCGCCAGGCGGCGGGCCATCGGGGTGCCCGATTTCAACTGGGCAATCAGCGGCTCTAGGATCGCCGGGTCCCCGAGCTTGACCAAGGCGTCGACGATAAATTGGGTGGAATCCTCTTCCCTGGCTTTTGCCAGCATCGTCAGCAACGGCGGCACGACGCGCTTGTCCCCCAGCTCGGCGAGTCTCCGGGCAATCAGTCCTCCCACCGCAGGCGGGCGCTCTTTTTCCAGCACGTGCAACAGGGCGTCCGCCACTGCCGGTCCCTCGATGCGTCCCAGCAGGGACGCGGCGCTCTCGGCGTCCAGTTCGTCGCGGGCCACGAGAACGAGCAGCGGCCCCAGCGCTGTTTCGGGCAGCCGGCTCCGGACCGCCTTCCTTTCCGGATCATCCCCGCCTTCGGCATCTCCCTTCAGTCCCTGCACGGCAGCCCGGCGGGTGGCGGCATCGGCGTCCCCCAGGGCCAGGGCGAGGATGCTGGCGTTGCCGTCGTCCCGCGCCTCGGCCAGCGACTCGACGACGACTTCACGCACGAAAGCCTGCGGGTCGGATCGCAACAGCGCAGCCAGGCCGGTCCTGATTTCCTTTTCAGGACGGTCGCTGGTGGCTTTGGCCGCCGCCGCGCGTACCAGCGGGTCGGGATGGGCGAAGCCATCGAGCAGGATCCGCACGGGAATTTCTCTCCAAGTGGCCGCTGCCGGCGCTGTGAACTGCAGAAAATTTTTCCAACGCTCCTCGCCGGCCACCGCCAGCTGTTCGCGGGCCAGCTTGCTTACATAGTCAGCGGAATCCGTGCTCGCGGCCAGAAAGACCTCCACCGACCGTTCGTCCTTCAACCGACCCAGTGCCGCCACCGCCGCGGCGCGCACGAGAGGATCCTTGTCGCGGGTCGCCGCCGCGAGAGGCGCAAACGCCCGCTGGTCCGCCATCTCGCCCAGCACCACTGCCGCACCACGGCGCAGCATGATCGAGTCGGGACTCTGCAGCGCGGCGGTCAGCTGGCCGAGCTTGTCGGGCGCCTCGATCTGCAGCAGCGCCCATTCCACCGCCCGGTGCATGGTGCCGTAGTCATCCAACTTCTCGCGGGCGGCCCCGGCGCGCTCGGTGGGCGGCAAGGCCTGGTCCGGTTCCTCGGTCAATGTGCGCAGCAGCTCGTCGTCGAACGGATCCGTATAATTCGTCCGCGTGTCCCCGCTCCTGTCCTTCCGCAGCGCCGCGAGCAAGGGCGGCAGCGCGGTGGCGCGGCCGTGCACCCCAAGTCCCAGGGCCGCGACCCGGGCGAGTGTCTCATTGTCCTGACCCAAAATCTCGATCAACGCCGGCTCGATCGAGGCGTCACCCACGGCGAGCAAGGCGCGGCCTGCGCCGGTTTGCTGGTCGAAGTTTTCCAGTTTCAATCCGGCCACCACCGGTCCCGGCCCGCAGACCCGGCCGATCACGGTGAACAGCGCCTCGCAATAGTGCGGCAGGGTTTGCGAAAAGGGCGCGTCGCTGGGCCTGTAATAAGAATTGCGGATGGTCGTGGCGACCGGGATCTTCGCGGAAATATCCGCTTCGGTCACGACCTGATCGCCCAAAGCCAGGCGCGCCGATCCGGTCAGCTCTGCGCCGGTGTAATGGCGGCCCATTACGGTGCCGACATAATCCGCCCCGAGCGGCGTGCCCCGGACGTCGATGGTCAGGGTCACATCCGCCCGCGCGCCCGCCGGCGCCAGCTTCCACCCGGTAAGCTTGAGCATCCCGGCGGCCAGCTCTTCCAGGGGCAGGGAGAATTTTTTTGGCGGCCCGGCCTTCGCCTTCGGTTCATCGGCTTTGGCTTCTTCCCCTTCCGCGTTCTCACCGGAAAGATCGTATTCCTGCTGCACTTCCAAGCGGACCGTCTTGGCCGCGCGCAGGGCCTGCCGCGTTTCCGGCCCGACCTCCGGCGGAGTTTGCGCCCGCAGCGGCGCGGCGGCCAGCAACAGGGTGAGGCCGCAGACCAGACCGGATATTCCTGAGTGTTTGATCATGTCGGGAAGTGGCGAAGCGGTGGGATTACATCGCGCTCGCCGCGGTTTTCTTCGCGCTGAAGCCGAACGCCTCCTTGAGCCAGCCCCACGCCTTGCGCAGCCCGACATCACACGTGCCGGAGATGCGGTAGGTCTGCGCGAAAAGTTCCTCGTGCCCGACATAGCGCGGCGGCAGCAGGAGCAGCGTCTGGTTCTTGTCTGACTTCCGGTCGAAGCCAAGCACCTCTGAATAAAAGACGCCCCTGCCCACTACCAGCCCCTCGCGCGGCACCTCCACGGTGCGCTCCGGTAGGACCAGCCACGGGCGGAACTTGAAGAGCAGCCGGCCCTCCCCCTCTTGGTGCAGCCGGCCGTAGGTCCGCATCGGCGCGCCGGAAATTTCGCGCGCGGTGAACAGCTTGTTCCCATCGGCCAGCAGCTTGAAGCGATGGCGGCGGAGGGTGAAGAAGTCCCAGGTGAACTCCGTGCCGAACACCATCAGCCGGAACGCCCAGCCGGCCATCAGCCAGGCGAGCAGAATGATGACCACCGACAGCGTCGCGCCTACGACAGGATCGATGTAGGCCGTGGCAGCCACGAGCGACAGCACGCTTGTGCGCATCGCTTTCAGCACCGTGTCCAAGCCGCCCCACGGGCTGAGCAGGATGAGCACATTGATGGCGTGGCCCACCACCCACACGACGGCGAACACCGCGACCGACAGCGGCACCATCAGGATGGTCAGCACCCACGAGAAATCCATCGCCCCGAACGGGATCAGGGCGAGGCCACCCACGGCCGCCACCGGCTGGTCGGGCCCGGCCGTGGACATCATGAGCTTGGAGCCCAGCGCGACCAGCGAAGGAATGACCGCCCCGGCGGCGACCAGCCCGCTGACCTTGTTTTCCAGCACCTCGGCGGCATCGAGTGGTTTTTTCCAACCCGGGGGCGCCATCGCGGCGATGGTGTCCTTGAACGCGCACACGCCCACCAGCAGCAGCGCCGGCAGCCAGAAGGAAACCTGGGCGAACCACGGCAGCCGCGCTTTCTCCTCGGGCGTGCTGGCGTGAAAATACTGCCACGCACCGACGACGCCCACGCCCAGCAGCGGCGAGATGGCGATGCCCGTCACCTGCGAGGCCAGCGTCGCCAGCTCTACGCCGGGCGCCTTCTCGGGTTTTTTCTTGGTCTCCGTCGCCGAGACCGGGACAACGAAGGTGGCGCAAAGCAGCGCGAGAACGAGGGGCGCGAGTCGTTTCATGCCGGCCACGATAGCGCAGCCCGGGGCTTTGAAAAGCCCGCAGATAACGCTCGACAAAGCTTTGCCAACCGGGGCCGGCCTTGCTCATGTCGCCCTATGCCGCTGGCCAAGGCCGATCTTTCCCGTCTCCGCGCCCTGCGCGAGAAGAAGCACCGCGAGGACGCGGGGCTCTTCGTCATCGAGGGCGAAAAGGTCGTCGGTGAGCTGCTCGCGGCGAAATACCCGCTGCTGGAAATCTACGCGACGCCGGCCTGGCCGGGGCCGCGTGGCGACATCCGTGTGCGTGAAATCACCGGGGAGGAAATGGCCCGCGCCAGCCACTTCCCCACGCCCTCCAGTGTGCTGGCCGTGGGAAAAATAACCCGTGCCCCGCCCGCCGCCGGTGCTCTAAGCTGCGGGCTCACCCTCGCCCTCGACGGCATCCAGGATCCCGGCAACGTCGGCACGCTACTGCGGCTGGCCGACTGGTTCGCGCTCGACCGCGTGCTGCTCTCCCCGGATTGCGCCGATCTGTTTTCCCAGAAGGTCATCAACGCCAGCATGGGCTCTTTTGCCCGCGTGACCGTCCACTCCGTGCCGCTCGCCGAGGCACTGGCGGGTGTAAAGGTGCCCGTGCTCGGCTGCGAGCTGGCTGGCGATGACGTGCATACGCTCAAACCGCTGCGCGACGCCGTCATTGTCGTCGGCAGCGAGGGCCGCGGACTTTCACCCGCCGTGCAAAAACTGGTCACGCAACGCGTGACGATTCCAAGATTTGGCGCCAAGTGCGCCAGCCTTGGCGGCGGCGCCGAGTCGCTCAACGCCGCCATCGCCGCCGCCATCGTGTGCGACAATCTCCGGCGCATAACCGGTCGGCCATAACCCCCGCTGTTCAGGCGGGGGCTGATGTCAACTAATAGTATACTTAGGCCGGAGGCGCTCAGCCCTTTTTCCTCGCGATCCAGGCGCGGACGTTCTCCTCGAGGATGTCCATGGGCACGGCGCCATCGCGCAGCACCAGATCGTGGTATTCGCGCAGGCTGAACTTCGGGCCGAGCTCCTTTTTTGCCAGTTCGCGCAGCTCGAGGATCTTGAGCATGCCGATCTTGTAGGCCGTGGCCTGCGCGGGCCAGACGATGTAGCGGTTGGTCTCGGTGAAGATGTCGCGCTCGGGGTTGGGCGTGTTTTTCCGGAAATACTCCATGGTCTGCTCGCGCGTCCATTTCCTGGCGTGCAGTCCGGTGTCGACCACGAGGCGGACGGCGCGCAGCAGCTCGTCGTAGAGCCGGCCGAAGTCCTGGTAGGGATCCGAGTAGAAGCCGAATTCCTTCGGGAAATATTCCGTGTAGAGCGCCCAGCCCTCGACGTAGGCGGTGTTGCCGCCGAACTTGCGGAATTTCGGAATGCCCGTTAGCTCCTGGGCGATGGCGATCTGCATGTGGTGGCCGGGAATCGCCTCGTGGTGCGCGAGCGTTTCCATCTCGAAAATCGGCACCCCGCGCATGTCGACGGTGTTGACGTAGTAGACGCCAGGCCGGGAGCCGTCGGGGGCGGGCTGCTCGTAGAAGGCGCCGGCGGCGCCCTGCTCGCGGAAGGGCTCGACCGGCTTGATGACCAGCGGCGCCTTGGGCTTGGTGATGAAGAACTCGTCGAGCCGCGCGCGCATGTCGTCGATGATCTGCGTGGCCCGCTTCAGGTAGGCGGCCTTCCCCTCGGGCGTGGTGGGATAATAGAACTGTGGGTCCTCCTTGATGTATTTGAAGAAGGCCGGCAGGTCGCCCTTGAACCCGACCTGCTTCATGATGGCCTCCATGTCGTGGTGGATGCGCGCCACCTCGCGCAGGCCGAGCTGGTGGATCTCGTCCGCCGTCATCCGCGTCGTCGTCGAGCCGCGGAGGGCGAAGGCGTAGAAATCGAGCCCCTCGGCGAATTTCCACGCGCCGTCGTCGTCCGTGGCGATTTTCTGCTGGGCTTCCATGACGGCGATGAGCTTTTCGTAGGCCGGCTGCACCGCGCCGGTGAGCGCTGCGCGGGCGTCGGCCAGCAGTTTTTGCTTCGTGGCGGCGTCCGTGTCTTTGAGCGCGCCGACCTTGCCCTCGATGTCCTCGAGCAGGGCGCTTTTCTTGCCGGATTTGTCAAAGGGCTCACCGCGGATCACCTCGCGGCAGGATTCAATCACGAGCGGGAACACGAAACGCGGCGGGATGATGTTCTTCGTCTCGCGGATTTTCACGCCTGCGATCAACTGGTCGAACATCGGCGCCAGGCCGCGCAACCGTGCGATGTAGGCCCGGGCGTCGTCCGCATTGTCGACGCGGTGGAAGTTGATGAGGAACGCCGGGGCCTCGGAATGTGTGCCCGACATCTGGTTGAGCGGGTAGTTGTAGTAGCGCCACCGCCAGCCCTCGATCGTCCGCTCCGCCTGGTTGACGAACATCCGGTAGCTGACCTTCGCCTGGTCGTCGAGCCGGTCGAAGTTGATGGTGCGCTTCAGTTCCTCGTAATTCTTGGCGTTGAGCACGAAATCCTCGAGCGCGTGCTGCTCGGAGAGGTCGTCCCACTTGTCGTAGTCCTTCTTCATGCCCAGCTGGGTCATGAACTCCGGGCTGCGGGCGACGGCCTCGTCAAACACGCGGTCGAAGAACTCGTTGGCCCTGGCGGTCTCGGCGGCGACAAGTGCGCCGGCCTTGGCGGAGACTTGCTCCGGCGTTGGCGTAACAGCGGAGGACATGGTGGCAACCAGCGACGCGATCAGCGCGAGGCCGGGAAGAAGATGGCGGGGATTCATGTTGCGCGGAAATTGCACGGCTTGG
>DATFUQ010000281.1:0-3389 GCA_035260745.1 Lacunisphaera sp.
GAACAGCAGCGCGTGTCGCTGGCCCGCGCCTTCATCAACCGCCCGCGCATCCTGTTTTGCGACGAGCCGACGGGCAACCTCGACGGCGACACGGCGCACGCGATGGTCGACCTCATCTTCGGCCTCAACCGCGAGCGCGGCACCACGCTGGTGCTCGTGACGCACGACCTCGAACTGGCGGGCCGCACGCAGCGGATCATCCGGCTGCGCAGCGGCGCGGTGGTTTCCGACGAAAAGACTTAAAGCCACCGAACCACAAACCTAGGGCCCACGGAACACACGGAATACACAGAAGGAAACCCGATGAATGCACTGATCAACGAAAAGGAAACTTACGACATCCTGGGAGCCTGTTTTGAGGTTTACAAAGAAAAAGGCTGTGGCTTTTTAGAGGCAGTTTATCAGGAATGTTTGGAGATAGAATTCGGGCTGCGCGCATTGCCAGCCCGGTCGTTGGTGACCCTTCCCTTGGCTTACAAGGGACGTAAGCTGAAGAAAGCTTATGAAGCAGATTTTATCTGCTACGACCAGATTCTGGTGGAGTTGAAAGCTGTTTCTGCGCTGACGGACGAGCATCGCGCACAGGTGCAGAACTACCTGCATGCAACCGGCCTCAAGGTTGCACTGCTGGTAAATTTTGGTCACTTTCCCAAAGTCGAACACGAACGCTATGTGCTTTGATTTTTCCGTGTATTCCGTGTGTTCCGTGGGCAATTCCTTCCGATGAATTTCATCCTCAAGATGGCCTGGCGGGACACGCGCGCGAGCCGGCGCCGGTTGCTGCTCTATTCCCTCTCCATCGTGCTCGGGGTGGCCGCGCTCATCGCCATCAGCTCGCTGGGCGACAGCCTGCGCGCCGCGGTGGATGCGCAGGCGAAGGGTTTGCTCGGGGCCGATCTGTCGGCCACGGCGCGGCAGACCTTTTCCGAAAAGGCGCTGGCCCGGTTCCGCACCGTCGGCGGCGAAATGGCGCAGGGGATCGGCACCACCACCATGGCGACCTTCGGCAATGGCACGCACCGGCTGGTGCACCTGAACGCCATTGAAGGTGGGTTTCCGTTTTACGGCGAGGTGGAGACGGCGCCGGCGGGGGCCTTCGCGCAGCTCGGCGACGGCCACGGGGCCATCGTCGAGGAGACGGCGCTGACCCAGGCCGGGGCGGCGATCGGCGGGGAGATCAAGATTGGACCGACAATGTTCACGATTGTCGGGGCGCTGAAGAAATACCCCGGCCAGTCGCCGTTCGCCTCGATGTTTGCGCCGCGCGTGCAGGTGTCGATGGCCGCCTTGCAGGCGACCAACCTGCTCAAAAAAGGCAGTCTCTCGCAGCACACCGTCTACTTGAAGCTGCCGCCGGGCGTGGACGCGAAGGAGTTGGAGAAAAAACTCCGCGGGGAAATGCACCCGGAGCGCATGAACTTTGCGACGGCGGAGGAACGCAAGGAGCAGATTGGCGATGCGCTGAAGAACGTCTTTTCCTTCACCAGCCTCGTGGGGTTCCTGGCGCTTTTCCTCGGCGCCGTCGGCGTGGCGAGCGCGATGCACGTGTTCATCCGCCAGCGGCTGGCCACGGTGGCGGTGCTGCGCTGCCTGGGCGCCAGTGCGCGGACGAGCTTCGCGATCTATTTGGTGCAGGGGCTGGGCCTTGGGATCGTGGGCAGCGGGCTCGGGGTGGCGCTGGGCCTGGCCTTGCAGTTCGCGCTGCCCATCGCGGTGCAAAAATTCCTGCCCTACCACCTGGAATTCACCGTCTCCTGGGCCGCCGTGCTGAAGGGCGTGAGCGCCGGGGTGGGAGTGAGTCTGCTGTTCACCCTGCTGCCGCTGCTCGCGGTGCGGCGCGTGTCGCCGCTGCACGTGCTGCGCTCGGGTTACGAGGATGAGGAACATGCCGAACCGTTGCGCTGGCTGATTTACACGGCGATCGGCGCGGCGGTGTTCGGTTTTGCAACCCTGCAGACCGGCTACTGGCAGGCCGGACTGGCCTTCAGCGCGGCGATGGGCGTGAGTTTTGCCGTGCTGGCCGGCGCGGCGCAGGGCATCATCTGGCTGGCCCGGCGGCTGCGGACCGGCTGGCTGCCCTACACCTGGCGGCAAGGCGTGGCCAACGTCCACCGGCCCAACAACCGCACGCTGCTGCTGATGATGTCGCTCGGACTTGGCACCTTCATGCTGCTCACCCTCCTGCTCACGCGCGCCGCCCTGCTGGGGCAGCTCGAAAGCATGGGCAATGGCGACCGGCCGAACCTGATGTTCTTTGACGTGCAGGCCGACCAGCTCGACCAGCTCGTGGCCATCGCCAGGCGCGAGGGCGTGCCGCTGACGAAAACCTCCCCTATCGTCACGATGCGCCTGAGCACCCTGAAGGGCCGCACCGCCGAGGAATTGTCCGCCGACAAGACCAGCGAGATCCCGAACTGGGCGCTGCGCCGCGAATATCGCTCGACATATCGCACGGTGCTCGATGACGCCGAGAATGTCATCGGGGGCGCTTTTGTCGGGCAGGTCACGCCCGGCGCGGTGCGCGCGCCCGTTTCCATCGAGGAGGGCCTGGCGAAGGACCTGCAGCTGAGGCTGGGCGATGAACTGGACTTCAATGTGCAGGGGGTGACGGTCAAGGCCGTCATCGGCAGCATCCGGAAGGTCGAGTGGCGGCGGATGCAGACCAACTTCTTCTTCGTGTTCCCGGCCGGCCCGCTGGACGGCGCCCCGGTGACGTTCGCCGCGGCGGCGAGGGCGAAAACCCCCGAGGACACGGCGCGCCTGCAGCGGGCGGTGGCGAAGGAGCTGCCCAACGTGTCGGCCATCGACCTCGGCTTTGTGCTGCGGCTGCTCGACGGTATTTTCACGAAGATCGCGTGGGCGATCTCCTTTCTCGCCAGCTTCACGGTCATCACCGGCCTGGTCGTGCTGGTGAGCGCGGTGCTGATGGGCCGGCACCAGCGGGTGCGCGAGGCCGTGCTGTTGCGGACCCTCGGGGCGCAACGGGTCCAGCTGCGGCAGATCATGCTCGCGGAATACGCGGTGCTGGGCCTGCTCGCCGCGGTGACGGGCGGCGTGCTGGCGGTCGCCGCCAACGCCCTGCTGGCGAAGTTCCTCTTCAAGGTTTCCGCCGTGCCCCCGCTGGCGCTGCTGGCGGGCGCGGTCGGCGCGGTGACGGCGCTGACCGTCCTCACGGGCTGGCTCGCCAACCGCGGCGTGAGCGGGCATCCTCCGTTGGAAATTCTCCGCCAGGAAACATGAGCCCGCGGCACATCACCTTTCATTACACCCTGCGCGACGAGGCCGGCCGCGTGCTCGACACCTCCGGCGGCGGCGCGCCGATGGCGTTTGTGGAAGGAGCCGGGCAGATCATCGAGGGGCTGGAGGAACAGCTCTCGCAGATGGCTGCG
>DATFUQ010000282.1:0-7525 GCA_035260745.1 Lacunisphaera sp.
GTCACTGGACAGCTTTTGTTCACTGCGTTCACCCACTCGCTGGCGCTCGGGGCTGTTTCGCTCCGCTGCACGACGCCATCTCCGTGCTCCCGCACTCCGTCGGTTATCGAACCTTCACAGATCGAAGAAATTTTCACCTACATCAAACTGAACACCCCAGTGACTTGCCCGCCTCGTGCCACGTTCCTTGGTCAACCGGAAGGAAACCCGCGGCCGCTTTAATCCGCGATGAAACCGACCCGAACTGAAGTAGGGATGCGACTGCCCAAGCGATGTCAGCTGATTTGATTCCCAGAACCCAGGCGAAGGCAAGTCCGGGGAAAGGCAATGGGTCAGACTGGGGTTGCCAAGATTTCCCGCCTCAGGGCGACGATGGCTTCCGGCTCGCCGCGACACGGGCCACTTCCCGCGCGGAAATTCTCTCCTGCTTTCGCCACGCCATGCTTTCCGCATAGGACCGTTCGAAATAGCGCGCCAGTTCCTCCGACCGGATATGCTCCAGTGCGCCAAGGGGCCGTTCGCGGATGAAGCGGGCATAAAGCTCACCCGACCCCAGCCGGGGAAAATGCACGACTGGATGCCCCGGCCGCGGTTTCAAACCCCGCGCCGGCGTGATGGTGTAGGTGATGCCTGTGCCGTCCTGGTAACGGGAGAAAGTTTCGACCCAAGTGCCCGCCTTCTCGTGTTCATAAATGCACGCATAAGACGCTTCCGGGGTCTTCGCCAGCAGGCGGAGCGCCAGAGGCAGCATTTCGGGGATTTTGTAGGTACCGGTCACCGTGAATCCCTTTACTGCAAGTGGCGCTTCCAATGCGGCGATGGCGTCGGCGTTGCGCCAGGCATGGCCCTCCACTCGTTGCAGGTGTATCTCATCGGGCTGTTTCGCCAGGGCGGTTTTCCCCACCTTGCGGAAAAAGGTCGTCGCCAGCAGGCGCAGGATCAGGAAGCCAATCACGATGGCGGCCAGCACATAGATTGGATTCATGGGTCTACCGGAAGTTACAGTTTGGCCATCTCGGGCGTTGGAGGGCCTTACTTTCCGAGGATCTCGTCGGCGGGCTTGACGACCTTCTTCTCGTGCTGGCCGGCGTTCTCCCTGGCCTTCTCCACGGCCTTGCCATACATCGTCGTGGCCTTCCGGGCGGGCGCGTCGGGCTTCTCTTCCGGCTTTGCGGCGGTCTTGGGTTCTTCCTTCTTCGGGGCTTCCGCCGCCGGAGCATCGCCCACGCTGCTGGCGGGAATCGTGCCCGTGAGTTTCTTGTAGCGGATCGTGAGGGTGGTCACGTCGCGCGAGATGAGCTCGACCACCGTGCCGGCCTTCAGGGAAACGACATTGCGGTCGGCCTTCAGCATCGCGGCCTTGGTGAGCGTGATATCCTCGGCGGAAGCGAGGAGGGCGCCGAGCAGGAAGAGGATCATGAGGCGTTTCATGGTGCGATTCTCGTCGGCCAAGGCAGCAAGGCAAGACGGGCGTTGTGCAGGAAAAGTAAAAACCCGCCGTCGTCCCGCAGGCGCGGGACTATGGCAAGGTGGACGGAGGGGGCCCCGTTGTTTCCTGCTAGAAACCCGGGGCTTGTCCTGAAACCTGCGTCCTCTGGCGCAGTTTCAGGCAAGAAAATAGGTTTACGCGGGGCGGGTTTCCGTTTCGCTCGGCGCATGGCAAAGTGGCTGCTGGTCGATGGCTACAACATGGCGTTCCGGGCGTTCTACGGGATGCCGGAGCTGACGCGCTCCGACGGTTTTCCGACCGGGGCGCTGCACGGCTGGGTGAAGACGATGTGGCGGCTGCAGGACCAGGAGAAGCCGGACGCGATGCTGGTGTTTTTCGATCTCGGCGGCTCGCAGGACCGGCTGGCGCTGCATCCGGAATACAAGGCGCAGCGCAAGGACACGCCCGAGCCGCTGGAGAAGCAGATCCCTGTCATCAAGGACCTGACGCGGGCGATGGGCCTCGTGGGCGTGGAACTGGACGGCGTGGAGTCGGACGACCTGGTGGCGTCGCAGGCGCGGGCGCTGGCGAGCGCGGGGCACGAGGTGCTGATCGTGAGCGCCGACAAGGATTTTGCGCAGTGCGTGGACCAGCGGATAAAAATCCTGCTGCCGCCGCCGACCGCGAACCCGAAGCTCGGCTGGCGGGTGCTGGATCCGGCGGGGGTCGTGGAGAAATTCGGCGTGCCTCCGGCGCAGATTGCGGAATACTTGGCGCTGATCGGCGACACCTCGGACAACATCCCGGGCATCAGTGGCGTGGGCCCGAAGACGGCCGTGAAGTGGTTCGCGGAGTTCAAGTCGCTGGAGGGCATCATCGCCCACGCGGCGGAGCTGAAGCCGGACCGTTTCCGCGAGCTGGTGGCGAAGGAGGCCGACAAGCTGCGGATGAACCTGAAGCTGACCACGCTGCGGAGGGAGTCGCCGCTGCTGCAAGTCGGGCCGGGCGAGCCGCAGGCGGCAAAGCTTTTCAAGCTGCTGGAATCGCTCGAGATGAAGTCCAGCCTGGCGGAGGCGAGGGAGCGGTATTCAGGGCAGCAGCAGCTGCTCTGAGCTTGTTTCGGTTAGACTGAATGTAGGAGCCTGCTTGCAGGCGATTCGGGGAATCTCCCATTGGCGCACGTCAAGCATCGCCTGCAAGCAGGCTCCTGCAACAAATCCGTCCCCTGTCCTCCGCGGTCTATTTCGCCGGCGGCTCGAAGATGTAGCCGATGCCGTGCACGGTCTTGAAGCAGTCGAGCGACAGGCCGTTCTTTTCGAAGGCGGCGCGCACCTTGACGATGTACTGGTCGAGCGAGCGGCTGCGGATGTCGGCGTGGATGCCCCAGACGGAATGGATGAGCTCCTTGCGGGTGATGACGACGCCGATGTGGGTGTGGAGGTAGGCGAGGATGCCGAGCTCCTTGCGGCCGGTCTTGAGGCTGGCGCCATTGGGGAACTCGAGCTCGAGGCGCTCGGGGTGGACCTTGACGCCGAGGAACTCGAAGGGGCCGTCGATGGTGCGGACGTTCTTGGTGACGTTGAAGTCGGTCTTGCTCTCGGCGCGGCGGAGCACGGCGTGGATGCGGGCGATCAGCTCGGTGTAGCTGAAGGGCTTGGTGATGTAATCGTCGCCGCCCATGTTGAGGCCCTTGACTTTGTCCTCGTCCTGGGAGTTGGCGGTGAGGAAAATCACGGGCGTGTTGATGTCCTCGTCCTTGAGCTGTTTCAGCAGTTCGAAGCCCGTGGTCTCGGGCATGTTGATATCGAGGAGGAGAAGGTTGGCGAAATTGTGCTGCAGGAAACGCAGGGCCGGGGCGCCGCGGTTGTAGGCCTGCACGTTCATGCCGGCGTCCTCCAAGTGCTGGGTGATGACCTTGGACAGCTCTTCCTCGTCTTCGACAACGACGATCAATGGACGGGGTTCAGCGCACATGGGTGGATTGGGTGACGGGGATGCTTTTACAATTAACCTGCGACTTGTCAAAGCCTTGTTCGCAGGCCCTGCAGGCGCTTGGGGAAGAGAGATTTCTTGTCATTGCCGCAGCGGAGCCGTTCGCTCGTGCCGATGAAAATCACCCTGGGACTGCTGCAACACGCTTGCTCCACCAACCCGGCGGAGAACCTGAAGAAAACCCTCGCGCTGGCCGGGCAGGCGGCGAAGCAGGGGGCGAAGATCATCTGCACGCAGGAGCTTTTCCGTTCACAATATTTCTGCCAGAGCGAGAACCACGACTGTTTCGCCCTCGCCGAGCGCATCCCCGGGCCCAGCACGACGGCGTTCCAGCAACTGGCCAAAAAGCACAAGGTCGTGATCATCGCGTCGCTGTTCGAGAAACGCTCGGCGGGCCTCTACCACAACACCGCGGTGATCATCGACGCCGACGGGAAGCTGCTGGGCATCTACCGGAAGATGCACATCCCGGACGATCCGCTCTACTACGAGAAATTCTACTTCACGCCCGGCGACACGGGTTTTCGCGCCTGGCAGACGAAATACGGCAAGATCGGCGTGCTCATCTGCTGGGACCAGTGGTATCCCGAAGGCGCGCGGCTGACCGCGCTGCAGGGCGCGGAGATCCTGTTTTATCCGACGGCCATCGGCTGGCACCCCGCGGAGAAAAAGGAATTCGGGACCAACCAGCACGGCGCGTGGGAAACCATCCAGCGCTCGCACGGCATCGCCAACGGCTGCTACGTGGCGGTGACGAACCGCATCGGCACCGAGAAGCCCGTCGGTGGCGATGGCATCGAGTTCTGGGGCCAGAGTTTTGTCGCCGGCACCAGCGGTGAAATCCTGGCCAAGGCCGGCACCAACCAGGAGGAGATTCTGCTCGTGCCGGTTGACCTCGGCCAGGTGGATGCCACCCGCACGCACTGGCCGTTCCTGCGCGACCGTCGCATCGACGCCTACGGCGACATCACCAAGCGTTTCAGGGACTGAGTCATGTCCACCAAGAAAACGCCCGCCGCACTCGGCTTCCGGATGCCGGCGGAGTGGGAGCCGCAAGCCGCCGTGTGGCTCTCGTGGCCGCACAACCGGGAGACCTGGCCCGGACAGTTCCGGCCAATCCCGGGGGTGTTCGCGAAGATTGTGGCGCAAATCAGCCGGTTCGAGCCGGTGCGCATCAACTGCGCTGTACGGCTGCAGCCGCGGGCGAAAGGCCTGTGTGCGCAGGCCGGAGCCGACATGGCGCGGGTCACATTCTACAACCATCCGACGAACGACGCGTGGTGCCGTGACCATGGGCCGATTTTCGTGAGGAACGACCGGACGGGCGAAGTCGCCGTGACCGACTGGAAATACAACGCCTGGGGTGGCAAGTATCCGCCCTACGACCTCGACAACCGGATCCCGCCGAGCGTCGCCCGGAAGTTGAAGCTGCGGCGGTTTGAGAACGACATGGTGCTCGAGGGCGGCTCGATCGATATCAACGGCCGCGGTCTGTTGCTCACCAGCGAGCAGTGCCTGTTGAACAAGAACCGCAACCCGCACCTGTCGCGGACGCAGATCGAGCAGAACCTGATGGATTATCTCGGGGTGAAGACGGTGCTGTGGTTAGGCGAGGGGATTGCCGGGGACGACACCGACGGTCACATCGACGACATGACGCGCTTCTTCAAGCCCGACGGCCTGGTGACCGTGGTGGAGCCGAACGGGCGTGAGATGAATCACAAGCCGCTTGCGGAGAATCTGGAGCGGCTGAAGAGTTTTCGCACGGCGACGGGGAAAAGGTTCGACCTCGTCACCCTGCCGATGCCGAAGCCGTTCGGTTTCCGTGGGCAGCGGGTGCCGGCCAGCTATGCCAATTTTCTCATCATCAACGGCGCGGTGCTCGTGCCGCAATTCCGCCAGCCAATGCGCGACGCCGAGGCGTGCGCGATCTTGGGCAATTGCTTTCAGGGCCGCCAAGTCATTCCCCTCGACTGCTATCACCTGATCTGGGGCCTCGGAACATTACATTGCATCTCGCAACAACAGCCGGCTTGAGTGGTCTGACAGCACTTCCATGAAAACATTTGCCATCCTCATCCTGGGCACGGCCGTCCTCCTCGCCGGCTGCGATTCCATGTCCTCCCGCATGTCGGACCGTTTCAGCACCGTGCCGCCGAAGACGCAGGTTTTCCAGGGCGACCAGGCCGCGGTGCTGGCCGCGGCGCTGCAGGCCTTCAAGCGGCTGGACTTTGTGGTGACCCGCTCCAGCCCGGCCCGGATTGATGCGGTGAGCCGGATCAATTCCAGCGTGGCGTTTGGCGATTCCCGGCAGTTGGTCGTTGGCCTGCACTTGAATGCGGCCGGCCCGGGCAAAACGGAGGTCGAACTCACGCTGACCCAGTCGGAACAAAGCCAGGATGTCGGCGGCACGAGCCAGAAGGAGTTGCGGGAGCACAGCTTCTTCGGACTCTATTACGCTACATTGCAGCAGGTTCTGACGGAAGAGAGGGCGCCGGCCGCGGTCAGGAAAGACTGATTTTTTCGCTTGCCGGCGCAGAGGGGATGGGGGACTTTCGACCTCTTGCGCGGCGTTCTTAGGTCAAGCCGGTGTTGCCGCGACACTCCCGCCGGCTTGTTCGACAGTCCAACCCTCAACCAACGGATCCGCAAGGATCCAAGCCGGAAGGCGAGCGCCGTGGAGTAAACGCCCGTCATCCGACCACAGTCATCATGAGTTCGTTAATGCAAGACCTGCTCGCCCAGAGCTCCTTCGACAAGCTGAAGGAAGGCTCCATCGTCTCGGGCGTCATCACCGAAATCCGCGCCAATGAAGTCGTCGTCGACATCGGCGGCAAAGCGGAAGGCGTCATCTCCGCCAACGAATTCGCCGACCTCGGCGAATTGCAGATTGGTTCCACCATCGAGGTCATCCTCGAGAAGCTCGAGGACAAGGAGGGCAATCCCATCCTTTCCTACGAGCAGGCCCAGCAGAAGAAGAACTGGGAAAACATCCTGCAGAAGTGCCAGGAGGGCGCGATCGTCGCCGGCCGCGTCAAGGCCAAGGTCAAGGGCGGCCTGATCGTCTCGATCGGTGTCGATTCCTTCCTGCCCGCCTCGCACATCGACATCCAGCCGCCCAAGAACCTGGACCAATACGTCGGCCAGACCTACGATTTCAAGGTCCTCAAGATCAACCACGAGCGGCAGAACATCGTGCTCTCCCGCCGCGAGCTCATCGAGGAGCAGCGCATCAACAAGCGCCGCGACCTGCTCGAGAAGCTCCAGCCCGGCCAGATCCGCAAGGGCGTCGTCAAGAACATCACCGACTTCGGCGCGTTCATCGACCTCGACGGCATGGACGGCCTGCTGCACATCACCGACATGAGTTGGGGCCGCATCGGCCACCCGTCCGAGATGCTGAAGCAGGGCGAGGAGATCGAGGTGATGATCATCGACATCAACCGCGAGAAAGAGCGCGTCTCCCTCGGCCTCAAGCAGACCAAGAACAACCCGTGGGACAACATCGACCACAAGTTCCCCGTCGGCTCCAAGATCCACGGCAAGGTCGTCAATCTCGTGCCCTATGGCGCGTTCATCGAACTCGAGCCCGGCGTCGAGGGTCTCGTCCACATCACCGAGATGTCCTGGACCAAGCGCATCACCAAACCCTCCGAGCTGCTCAAGGTCGGCCAGGAGCTCGATGCGGTCGTCCTCGGCATCCAGAAGGAAGAGCAGAAAATTTCGCTCGGCCTCCGCCAACTCGAGCCCAACCCGTGGGACATGGTCCGCCACAACTACCCGGTGGGCGCCCGCGTCCGCGGCAAGGTGCGCAACATGACCACGTACGGCGCCTTCATCGAACTCGAGGAGGGCATCGACGGCATGGTGCACGTCTCCGACATGTCCTGGACCCGCAAGATCAACCACCCGTCCGAGATGCTCAAGAAGGGCGACGAGGTGGACGCCATCGTCCTCGACGTCGACCCGAACCAGCAGCGCATCAGCCTCGGCATGAAGCAGCTCGCGACGGATCCGTGGACGGACATCGATTCCTACTTCCGCATCGGCGACGTCGTCCCGGGCGTGATCTCCAAGATCACGACCTTCGGCGCCTTCGTCGAG
>DATFUQ010000283.1:0-3162 GCA_035260745.1 Lacunisphaera sp.
ATCCTCGGCGTGCCCCGCCAGCGATTGCAGGTCTGCCTGAAGGCGAAGTCGGCCTTCCTTGATGCGGAGCGCACGCTGCTGCTGCTCGCCTGGCTCGCCGCTCAGCACCGGGGGCGCGAGCTCACTTAGGGGTGCACTTTGGGCGGGCTGGTTAGTAGTTTATTAAACTACAAAGATGGCTGAATCTGTTTGTAGCTTAATAGACTACTAAGGAGCGGGGGCATTTCCTTCTTTCCTGAGTTCCACATTGTCCATTGGGTAGTGGCTGAGGCCTCATCTTGTCCCGTCCGCCCCACATCGCCCTGCTGTTCACGACGTTTCCGAAAAACTCGGAGACCTTCCTCCAGCGCGACGTCGCGGCGCTGCAGGCGAATGGGTTGAACCTGAAACTCTACTCGCTCTGGGGCGGGGGCGGGGAGTTCCGCGGGCTGCGGGTGCAGAATTTCCCCAAGTGGTGGCTCATCCCGCTGTTTCTCTTCATCATCCCGTGGAACTGCGTGCGCCGGTCGCGGCTGGTCCGTGATTTGTTCGAGGGCGTGCTGACGCGCGGCGCGCCATCGTGGATGAATTTCTGGGAGAACATGCTCGGGGCCGGTTTCGCCGGCAGCTTTGCGTGGCAGCTGAAGCAGGACCCGCCCGCCCTGGTGCACGGCGCCTGGGCCGGCGCGCCCGCAACCGCCGGCTGGGTCTTATGGCGGATGCTTGGCTGGCGCTACAGCACGGGGGCGCACGCCTATGACATCTACGAGCACGGCGGCGACTGGTGGCTGCGGGAAAAACTCCAGCACGCGCGCTTCATCCACACCTCGACCGAGATGGGCCGGCGCGAACTCATCGAGCGCGGCGTGGCTCCGGAGAAAATCGTCTGCATCCGTCGCGGGCTCGACGCCTTCCCGGCATTCAAGCCGTTGCGCGCGAACCGCCGGCCGCTGCGGCTGCTCTGCATCGCCCGGCTCGTGCCGAAGAAAGGCCTCGACCACCAGCTCCGCATTTATGCCGCACTGAAGGAAGCGGGTCTCGCGTTTGAGGCGCGGATTGTCGGCAACGGACCGTTGCGGGCGCAGCTTGAGGGCATGGCGTTGAAGCTCGGTCTCGACAGTGAAGTGAAATTCATCGGCCACCAGCCGCAGCCTGAGGTCTGGAAACATCTGAAATGGGCCGACGTGTTGCTGCATACGGGCGTGGTCGCGCCGAGCGGCGATCGCGACGGCCTGCCCAATGTCATCCCCGAGGCGATGGCCGCGGGCGTGCTGGTGGTGACCTCGCCCATCGCCGCGACCACCGAAGCGATCAGCCAGGAGCGCACCGGGCTGGTGGCAGACGTGGATTTTCCGTCCGCGTGGGTGATCGCGCTGCGCCGCCTGGGGGAGGACGACAAGCTCGCCGAGACGCTGCGCACCGCCGCCCGCGGCTGGGTGGAGGAGAACTACGACGCGCACAAGAACACCGCGCGGCTCGTAGAGTGCTTCCAGAAAGCCATGAAGGATTAACCACGACGACACAACGACACGACGCACACTCATGCTGTGAAATCCAAAATAGAATATTTCCTCGTAGTGTCGTGGTGTCGTTGTGGTTCAATGACTCGGTCATGATTTACTACGACACCACCAAAATGGGCGCGGCGAAGCATCGCTCGGGTCTGATGCGGCTGACTTCACGCATCCGCGAGGAGCTGGGCTCCACGGTCACGGAGGTGACGTGGGACGGGAGGCACCGGGCCTTTGTGGCGGGCAAGCAGCACACGCCGGTGAAGTTCGCCCCGGCCGACTGGTTGCTGACGGTCGAGATGTTCAGCGAGGCGGAACGGCCGGGCTTCTGGGATTTTCTCAAAAATCCCCCGTGCCGGCTGGCGGCGATCTTTCACGACGCGATCCCGGTGAAATTCCCGCACATCACCTGGCCGCAAAGCGTGCAGCGTCATCCGGAATACATGAAGATGCTCGCGAGCTTCGACAAGACGTGGGCCATCTCCGAGGCGACCAAGCGTGATTTCACCGGGTTCTGGCGCTGGCAGGGCGTGACGCCCAGGTCGCAGGTGGAGGTCATCGCGCTTGGTGCCGATTTCGACGGTGGCAACCGGGTGCGGCGCGATCCGCTGATCCCGAAGGAGCGCCCAAGCCTGCTGTGCGTGGGCATCATCGAACCCCGGAAGAACCAGGTGTTCCTGCTCGACGTGGCCGAGACGCTGTGGCGCGAGCGCGTGGATTTTGAGCTGCACGTGGTCGGCCGGGTGAATCCGCATTTCGGCCCGCCCATCGCCACGCGGATGCAAGCGTTGCAAAAGCGCGAGTCGCGTTTCCGGTTTCATGCGGCGGCGGGCGACCGCGAACTGGCCCGGCTCTACGCCGCGGCCCGCGCGGTGGCTTTTCCCACCTTGGCCGAGGGATGCGGCCTGCCGCTGCTCGAGGCGTTGTGGCGCGGCGGGCCGTGCGTGTGCAGCGACCTGCCGGTGCTGCGAGAAAATGCGGATGATGGCGGCTGTTTGGTAGCGAAGGTCAACGATGCCGCCGACTGGCAGGCGAAACTGCGAACGGTGCTGACCGATGCCGCGGAAAGCCGGCGGTTGCAAACCGAGGCGATGGCTCGATCACTGCCTCGCTGGGCGGAAACGGCGCAAACGCTGCGAAATGCGCTGTGCTGAGCTTTGTGATCGGGATGTAGGAGCCTGCTTGCAGGCGATGCCGGATACTCGCTGACGGATCATGTGTTGAATCGCCTGCAAGCAGGCTCCTACAAATAAGAGCAGAGACGACAAGCCGGCCCGGCGGCGGGCGCCGGCCCTATACTCCAATCCTACATTTGCTTGACGGCGTAGGCCATCGCCGCGCCGATTTTATCGAGGTCCTCGTCGCTGTGCAGCGCGGAGACGGCGGTGCGGATGAGATCCTTGCCCGGCGGCACGGCCGGGGCGATGGACATGACGGTGAACACGCCCTTCTCGAGCAGGGCCTGCCAGAAACGGTAGACGAGCTCCTTCGAGCCGAGCACGATGGGCACGGCGGGCGTCTCGCTCTCCCAAGTGTCGAGCCCGAGGCCCTTGAGCATTTCGCGGTAGCGCCGGGTGTTTTTCCAGAGACGCTCGAGATGCTGCGGCTCGCTTTGCATGATATCGAGCGAGGCGGAGGCGGCCGCAGCCTGGCTGGAGCTGAGGGCGGCGCT
>DATFUQ010000284.1:0-3960 GCA_035260745.1 Lacunisphaera sp.
GAGCGCACCCTCACGCTGCCCGCGCGGAACGGCGCGCTGCCGCTCTTCTGACCATGAGGGCCCGCCTGCCGTTCCGGTTTTTCCTTCCGTGGCACCCGCGCCGCGGCTCGGTGATCCTGTTCGTGCTCGGCGTCATCCTGCTCACGGCGTTTCTTCTCACGCGCCTCATCGACCGGGCCGGCGGCGAACTCCTCGCCGAAACCAAGGCCGCCAGCCGCGCCGCGTTGCGCGACGAAGCCTACTCCGCCCTCGAGGTCACGCTCGCCGTGCTGGCCGACGTCTCCACCAACGACCGCGGCCTGCATGCCCCCGCGCAGGGCTGGGACGACCCGCTGGGTTACGCCGCATACGAGCCGCCCTCGGGTATGACGGCCACGGTTTCGTTCGAGGATGAAACCGGCAAGCTGCCCCTCGCCAGCGTCAGCGAGACGGGGCTCCAGCAATATCTCGTGAACATCGGGGTCACGGCCATCGACGCCGAGCGGCTGTCCGACGCGCTCCTCGCGTGGACCAAGGCCGACTACCTTCCGCGCACCACCGAGGCCGACCCCCGTACCTACGAAAACGCCGTGCTGCCCTATGCCCCGCCGCACCGCGCGCTCCGCTCCTTCGAGGAATTGCGCGCCATCGCCATCATCCGCGAACTCTTTTTCGATGCCGACGGCCAGTGGACCGAGCTGGGCGATCGATTCCGCGCGGACGTCTCGTTGCAATCCTTCAACCGGGTGAACGTCAATTCCGCCCGGCCCAGCGTGCTCGCGGCCCTCGGCGTCGACCCCACGCTCGCCGTCACGATGGCCGATGAGCTGGCCCCCCCCACGGACGCCACCCGCGACCCCAAGTTCTACCGCACCATCGCGGAGGCGGTCGCGGAGCATGGCACCGGGCTCACGACGGCCGGCCTCGGGGCCGACGTGCAATGTCTCCGCGTCCGCGTAACCGTGCGGCAGGGTGCGCGCGTCTTTCAGCTGGAGGCCGTGGTCACGCCAGGCAGCAGCCGGGCGCAGGCTCCGGCCCAGGCTACCACGCCGGCCACCGCCCTCCCCCCCACCCCGGTCGATCCCCGCGCCATCACCAGCAAAAGTATCGACTATCCCTTCCGCATCCTTGAACTTCGCGAAACCGACGGGCCCGCCCAATGATATGCCGCTGGCAAGCACTCCAATCCTGAATTCCTCCGCCCGCCACGGAGCCGTCGTGCTCGTGCCCGGCGAGAAGTTCTTCATCCGCCGCGTGCCGCTCGCCCCGGAGGCTGATGCCGTCGCGCAGGTCGGGCTCGCCCTCGAGGGCCTCTCGCCGTTTCCCGCCGGCCAGCTCTACTTTGGATTCCGCCCCGATGCCGCGCGCACGTCGGCCCTCGTTTTCGCCGCCTACCGGAAGAATTTCACTGCGGAGGAAACCGCCGGGTGGAACGGGGCCGCGGCGGTGCTGCCCGATTTTGCGATCTGGCTTTCGGCCGGCGATGCGCCCGCCGCGGGCCTCTGGGTGCGCGAGCAGGAGGGGCGGGTGGAGGTGGCCGCCTTTGACGGCCGCAGCGCTCTGCCCGCCGCGCTGCTGGTGCGGCGGACGGGAACGTCCGGGCGCGATGCGCTCGTGGCCGAGGCACGCCGCCAGGCCGGCCTGCCGCCCGGCGCGCCGGTGAAGATTTTTCCGTCGTCCGCCATCGAGACCGTCCGCGAGAAACGCGAACTGGTCCTGCGCCTGGCCGGGGGCGAGGCCGAGGCGCGCTTCGACGAGGCCGCCCTCGGGCAGGCGGACGTGCGCGACAAGGCGGTGCTCACGGAGCACCGGCAGACGCACCGCCGGGACACGCTGCTCTGGCGCGGGTTCGCCGCGACGCTCGGCGGGCTCGCCGCCTGCCTCGCGCTCGAGCTGGGCCTGCTAGCGATGCGCGGCTGGCTGGGCGTGCGGCTGAAGGAAATCAACGACCAGAAGGCCACGGTGGAGCAGATCGACCTGGCGCAAAGCCTGGCGAAGAAGCTCGAGGATCTTTCCGCCCAGCGGCTGCTGCCCTTTGAGATGCTCGACGCCGTGAACAACAAGCGCCCGAAATCCGTCGAGTTCACCCGCGTGAGCACCAACGGCCAGTGGCGGATGGACATCGAGGCGCAGACCACCAACGCGGGCGACCTGCCCGAATTCGTGGCCGAGGTGCGCCGGCTGGCCGGCATCGAGCACCTGGAACTGCGCGACCAGCGCCTGCGCGAGGGGCAGACGACCTTCCTGCTCGAGGTGACCTTCAAGCCCGGCTGGTTGAACGCCGCTCCTTCGCCAGCACCAGGCACCGGGGGTTCTACGCGCGGCTTGCCCAGCCCTGCTGGTGCTGGGCAGCGACAAACGCGCCAGACCAAGCGGCGTCCTAATTCAAGCAGGGAAACTCCGCGGCAAGCTGCGGGGAATATTTTAGCATTCAAGACGGGAGGCGGCGCATGAAGAAATTTTTCTCGACCCGTTCGCTGCGGGAACGCCTCCTGCTGATGGCCTTTGCCCTCATCGCGTTCGGGTGGTGGGCGCCCGTTGCCCTCGGCCGGCTCGGGGCGCTGCGGCGCGACTGGTCGGCCCTGAACGCGGAGCGCGCCACGCAGCAGATGTGGCTGTCGCACCGGGGAGAAATCGAGGCGCGCGCCGCCGCGGCCGGCCGTACGCTCGATCCCGCCAAAACCCTCGATGCCTCCCAGGCCTTCGCCGAGCTGAACCGGATGGCGGCGGGTCTGACGGCGGAGATCGGCGCGCAGCGCACCGAGCGGACGGAGCAGTTCGCGCTGCACAGCGTGCAGGTGAGCATCCGCCGGGCGGACCTCGCCGGCCTCCTGCACTTCTATGATCAGCTCGGGGAGCGTGCGCCCTATCTCGGCATCGAACAGTGCGTTGTATCGGCGGACCGGGCCAATCCCGGGCTGCTCAATGCCGTGTTCCGCATCTCCTCCATCGAGGCCCTGCGGCCGGCGAAGTGACGCCGTTTTTTACCTGGAAATGAACTTTTTTATGATGCTCCGGTCTGATTACATTCTCGCGCGAATCGGTTGATCAAACTAACCTGCCACCATGAATGGTAACACATTCCCCGCCGTCTTCGACGGGATTGCTCCGGGGAAATTAGGACACCGCCCGACCAGCAGCATGTTTGCGGGGCCATGCAAACCACAGTTCGAATCCCCGAAACTTGCGCCTGGGAGTGGCGTTGGTGGAAAGGCGGTGTTCAAAACGACCAGCCCAACTGCCTGGCGGAGGTGGCTGTGTGGTGTGGCGATTTTCGGGACGCTGGCGGCCGGCGCCCTGGCCACGACGGTGGTGCCCCCGGACTTCGAACAGATGGTCAACGGCTCCGACTACATCGTGCGGGCGAAGGTAAAATCCGTCTCGACGGAAATCCGCACCCGCAACGGTTTCGAGCGCATCTACACCAAGGTGGAACTGCAGGTCTTGGAAGTGATCGCCGGCACGCCGCCGTCGCCCGTGGTACTCACGATGCTGGGCGGGAAAAGCGGGGGAAGGGAGATGATCGTCGAGGGCGCGCCGAAATTCATCGTGGGCAACGAGGACATCCTGTTTGTGCAGGGCAACGGGACGGCCGTCACCCCGCTCTATGCCATGATGCACGGGCAGTATCCCGTGCTCCATGACACGGCCAAGGGGCGCACCTACGTCACCCGCAGCAATCTTGTGCCCCTGCTGTCCACCGCCGAGGTGTCCCAGCCGATGGTGGAGGGTGCGCCGGCCGAGTTGCTGCGGCGGCTGGTGAATCCGGCCCAGGCGCTGACCCCGGCCCAGTTCATCTCGTCGATCAAGGCGGCCCGTCACGACAATCCCACCCGTGCAAATGCTCTCCATTAAACCGCGTTGGCTTGTCGCCGGGCTCGTCGTGATGACTCTGCTCGGCACCGCGGCGTGGGGCTACGTGCACATCACCGATCAAAGCGGTATCTACGTGATCGTGTATGATCCCGGGACCATCGCGAT
>DATFUQ010000285.1:0-3078 GCA_035260745.1 Lacunisphaera sp.
GCACCCCATTGAGGGGGTGGGTAAGCCATGCTAAAACATTTTTTCAACGACCCACATCCGATGGCGCGCCCCTCCCTCAGCTCCTCCGCACCGACGATTGAAAGCGGACTGAGATTGCTCCCTGTCCCGGGCGGAAAGCCCCCAAGAAGAAGTGACCGGCCATCGCCAGCCCTGCCTTTGACGGCAGTGGCTTGGTCCGCCCGCCTCCGCGCATCGCCGGACTTCCTGCTGCGCCTGCGGCCTGAGTCCCGGCGCCGGTTGTTCCCGTCCCAAGTGGATTTCCGTCTTCCTCCCTGAACCTGTTGCAATTTCGACTTCTGTCCCGCCGGGCCCGGCCGCCTGGCGCCGACCCCCCCCAACCCCAAACAAGAGGATTCGACCATGAACACTTACCGCGAAGACGACGGCAAGCAGCCGTGCACCCCGGCAGCCCCTCCGGGCGAACCGGAGGTTTTGGATGTGAGCCCCGCCCGCGCGCCTTTGCCGGAGGGCTGGCGGCGGCTTCCCACCGGCTTGCGCGGCACGCGGCTTTACCGGGTCGCGCCACCTGGCGGGGGCGGCGTCTACTGGGTGGCCGAGATGCCGCTCAACGGCCGGACGATCTCCCGGCGCTTTGCCGGCGAACTTCACGCCCGCGGTTGGATCAGCGCCACGACCGAAACGCGTCCGAAGGAGACCTTCTTGGATTTGGAGGAACTCAACGGCCCCTTTCGCGCCGCCTGCGTCGTCGCCGGCAAGATCGCATCCATTCGCGTGGCGGGGCGGTATTTTTGAAGGGCCGGCCGCCGCCGAAGCTGCCGCGTTCGAGGGAAAAAAGAACCCGCCGGTTAAGGCGGGTCCGAAAACGAGCAGGATTGCGGGAAGGTGGGACGATTACTTCTTCAGGTCGGCGATGGCCGCTTGCGCTGCAGCCAGGCGGGCGACCGGCACGCGGTAGGGCGAGCATGAGACGTAGGTGAGGCCGAGCTTGTGGCAGAACTTCACCGAGTCGGGGTCGCCACCGTGCTCGCCGCAGATGCCGAGCTTGATGTCGGGGCGGGTTTGCCGGCCTTTCTCGATCGCGATCCGCATCAGCTGGCCCACGCCGGTCTGGTCGATCGAGGCGAAGGGGTTCTTCTTCATGATCTCGGACTCCTGGTAGGCGCCGAGGAAGGAGCCGGAGTCGTCGCGCGACATGCCGAGGCAGGTCTGCGTGAGGTCGTTGGTCCCGAAGCTGAAGAACTCGGCGGTGTGCGCGATCTCGTCGGCGGTGAGCGCGCCACGCGGGATCTCGATCATGGTGCCGACGGTGTAGGCGATCTTAACCTTCTTCTCGGCCTGCACGGCGGCCGCGACCTCGTGGACGAGGGCGGTCTGGAGATCGAGCTCCTTCTTGAAGCCGACGAGCGGGATCATGATCTCGGGCTTCGCCTTGAAGCCGGCCTTGGTGGCGTCGGCGGCGGCCTCGAGCACGGCGCGGGCCTGCATGGCGGTGATCTCGGGATACTTGATGCCGAGCCGGCAGCCGCGGAAGCCGAGCATGGGGTTGAACTCGTGCAGCTCATTCACGCGGCGCATGATTTTGTCGACCGGGATGCCGAGCTTGCGGGCGAGGTCCATCTGCGACTCCTTCGAGTTCGGCAGAAACTCGTGCAGCGGCGGATCAAGAAAGCGGATGGTGGCGGGGTAGCCCTTCAGTGCCTTGAAGATGCCGAAGAAGTCGGCGCGCTGGTAGGGGAGGAGCTTGGCGAGCGCGGCCTGGCGGGCGTCGAGCGAGTCGGCGAGGATCATCTCGCGCATAGCGTCGATGCGGTCGCCCTCGAAGAACATGTGCTCGGTGCGGGTGAGGCCGATGCCGACCGCGCCGAACGCGACGGCGACGCGCGCCTGCTCGGGCGTGTCAGCGTTGGTGCGGACGGAAAGCTTCGTGGCCTGGGCGCACCACTTCATCAGCTGGGTGTAGCTCTTGAACTTCTCAGTGGCCCTGGCGACAGCGTCGTTATTGACCAGGCCGGCGATGATCTCGGACGATGCGGTCTTGAGCTGGCCGGCGTAAACCGTGCCCGCGGTGCCGTCGATCGAGAGGAAGTCGCCTTCGTGATAGGTGTGGCCGGAGACGGAGACGGTTTTCTTGTCGTAATCCACCTGCAGCGCGGCGGCGCCGCAGACGCAGACCTTGCCCATCTGGCGGGCGACGAGCGCGGCGTGCGAGGAGACTCCGCCGCGGGCGGTGAGGATGCCCTCGGCGGCGATCATGCCGCGGAGATCCTCGGGGGAGGTCTCGACGCGGACGAGCAGGACCTTCTCGCCCTTCTCGGCGGCCGACACGGCGCGATCGGCGTTGAAATAGATCTTGCCGGTGGCGGCGCCGGGGCCGGCGGGGAGACCGGTGGCGATGACGGCGGCCTTCTTCACCTCGGCGAGGTCGAAGATGGGCGCGAGCAGCTGGTCGAGCTGGTCGGCCGGGTTACGAAGGACGGCGGTCTTCCAGTCGATGAGTTTCTCTTTCACCATATCGATGGAGAACTTGAGCGCGGCGGCGGCCGTGCGCTTGCCGTTGCGCGTCTGGAGCATGAACAGCTTGCCGTCCTGGATGGTGAATTCGATGTCCTGCACGTCCTTGAAATGCTTCTCGAGTGTCGCGCGGACCTTGAGGAGCTCGGCGTAGGATTTCGGCATCTGGTCCTTGAGCTTGAGCACGGGCTCGGGCGTGCGGACGCCGGCGACGACGTCCTCGCCCTGCGCATTGATCAGAAACTCGCCGTAGAATTCGTTGGTGCCGTTGGCGGGGTTGCGGGTGAACGCGACGCCGGAGCCGGAGGTGTCGCCGGTGTTGCCGAACACCATGGCCTGGACGTTGACGGCGGTGCCCCACTCGGAGGGGATGCCGTATTTGGCGCGGTAAACCTTGGCGCGGTCGTTCATCCACGAACCGAAAACGGCGCCAGCCGCACCGCGCAGCTGATCCCATGGGTCGTTGGGAAACACATGCCCGGTGCGCTCCTTCACGAGCGCCTTGAAGCGCTTCACCAATTCCTGCTGATCCTTGGCGGACAGTTCGCTGTCCACGACGTCCTTCGAGTATCGCTCATGTTTGAA
>DATFUQ010000286.1:0-6777 GCA_035260745.1 Lacunisphaera sp.
CCGCCGATGACTTCGCCCGGCTCTTCCAGATGCTGCTCAACGGCGGGGAACTCGACGGTGCGCGGGTTCTAGGCCCCAAGACCGTGCGGTTCATGACCTCCGATCACCTCACGAAGATCAAGACTCCCACCAATTTCATGGGCGCGGCGACCTCGAGATGTCCATCGGCGGCGTGCTGGTAGACATTGGCCAGGCGGCCGCGTTTGTCGGACGGCACCACGAAAAAGGTGTCGTGCATCGCGAGCGGCGCGAACAGCCGCTCCTGCATCGCGGTTTCCAGCGGCTGGCCGGTGAGCTTTTCGATCAGGTAGGCCAGCACGTCGAAGTTGGCACCATAGGTGAACGCGTCGCCCGGCTGGTGGTTGAGCGGAATCTGCGCGTAGGCCTGCGCAAAGGCGGCCAGCGTGGGATAATTGAATATGTCGGTGCGCTGGTAGTACGGCTTCAGGGCGGGCGAAGCCGTGAAGTCGTACGCGAAGCCGGAGGTATGAGTGAGCAGGTGGCGGATCGTGATGGGACGCGCGTCGACCAGCTCCGGATGATCCGGCGTGCCGCCGGTGATCACCTTCATGGCCTTGAACTCGGGCAGGTAGGTGGCGACCGGATCGTCGAGATTGAACCGGCCTTCCTCCCACAGCGTCAGGACGGCGACGGCGATGGCGACCTTGGTGAGCGAGTAGGTGTAGATCAGGGTGTCGCGTTCCATCGGGAGCTTCGCGGCGAGGTCACGGTAACCATAGGTGCGGACATCCACGATGTGGCCGTCGCGGGCGATGAGCGTGATGGCGCCGGCCATCTGGCCCGCGTCGATGCTGCCCTGCACGAGCCGATGCACGCGCTCGAGGCGTTCGGGCGAGAAGCCGGCCTGGGCGGCGTCGCCAGCGGGCAGGGGCGCGGCGGCCAGCGGGCCGGCGATGAATAGGGCAAGCGGGAGCAGGGCGGCGCCCGGGCGGAGTTTCATAAGGCGGGGCTACAGCACGCGGTTGGCGGCGATGACGGAGGCATACCAGTGCGCGCTGAGCTTGGGCGTGCGCCGCTGGGTCTTGAAATCATTGTGGACGATGCCGAAGCGGCGGCGGTAGCCGTCGGCCCACTCGAAGTTGTCGATGAACGACCATAGGAAATAGCCGCGCACCGGCGCACCGTCGGCGATGGCCCGGTACAACTCGCGCAGGTAGCTGCGGAGGTATTCGACACGGTGCAGGTCGAGGCATTCGCCGCGGGTCACGGTGTCGTCGTTGTAGCCACAGCCGTTCTCGGTGATATAGATGTTTTTTTCGCCGTAAACCTCGGCCGCCAGTCGCGGGGCCCAATACAGCGCGCGGGGCGCAAGTTTGAGCCAGGGGCTGTCGGCGCGCGGGTAGCTCGCGGTCGGCGCCACGACCTCGGGCCGGCCGTTGCGCCCGCGGCGGACGAAGATGCCGGTGTAGATATTGAGGCCGAGGAAATCAGCGGGCTGGCTGATCAGGGCGAAATCGCCGCGGGTCACGACCGGGCGGCCGGTCCCGCATCGCCGCAGATAGGCCGGGGCGTAATGACCGCGGTAAATGGGATCGAGCACGGCGTGGTTGGCCTCGATGAACCACGCGCGCGCTTTCCCGGGCACCCGGCGCCTTGTTGCCCTCGCCATAGGCGTGCACCGTGAAGCAGCGGATTTCGTTGAGCGTGATCCAGTTTTTGACGCGGTCGCCGTAGGCCTGGACGATGGTGTCGGCGTAGGTGGCGAACGAGTCGGGCACGACCCGGGCGCGCCAGCCGCCGCGGTTCTCGAGTGCCTGGGGAAGATCCCAGTGAAACATGGTCACCCAGGGCGTGATGCCGTGCGCCAGGAGGGAATCGATCAGGCGCTGGTAGAAATCGAGTCCGCGTTGGTTCAAACGTCCGTCGCCGTCGGGGAAAATCCGCGGCCACGCGAGGGAGAGGCGGTAGTTTCTGAGGCCGAGGCGGCGCATCAGCGCGAAGTCCTGCTTGAAGCGGTGATAGTGGTCGCAGGCCACGTCGAGATTGTTGCCCCGGTCAATGGCGCCGCGCCGGCGGGCAAAGCGGTCCCAGACGGATTCGCCTTTGCCGTCCGTGAAGGCCGCGCCCTCGATCTGGGGCGCGGCGGTGGCGACGCCCCAGGTGAAGCGACGGGGAAAAACAAAAGGAGTGCGGACGGTGGGCATGAAGTGGGGCGGGCTCAGCGCGACCGCAGCGCTGCGATGCTCTCGCCGGCGACATACTCGGCCTCGACGAGGATTTTGCGGCGCGGGGCCAGCGGATGCTGGATGCGGTTGACCAGCCGTGTGACGGCCGAGGAGCCGATGTGCTCGTGGGGCACGCGCATGGAAGTCACGCGCTTCTGTCCGGCGGCGGGGTCGAGGCCGTCGAAGCCGGTGAGTGAGCAATCCTCGGGCACCCGGATGCCGCGCGCCTGCAGGTCCTGCATCAGCGGATAAGCCTGGTGGTCGGCGGCGCAGACCCAGGCGGTCACCTTGTCCTTGGCGAAGATCTTGGCCACGGTCGCGCTCACGTCGGGCGGCAGCAAGCGAGGCGAGTTTTTGTGGACGTTGATGACCCACTCCGGGCGGAATTCCAAGCCTTGGTAGAAGAGCGCCTCGACGTAGCCGCTGAAGCGGCGCGCCACCCAGTGGCCGCCGACGGGGTAGGTCCAGGAAACGAATCCGATGCGCCGGTGGCCGGCGGCCGAGAGGCGGAGCACCAAGTCGAGAATCGCCGGGGCGTCGTCGGTGTCGATGATGTCGATGCCGGGCTCGCTGTAGCTTTCGAGCACGGAGACGGTGGAGATGCGGCGCGCGATCATGGCCACCGCCGGCTCGGGGAACGGGTGGATGAGAACGGAGCCGCGCCAGTCGTTGCTGCGGATCTGCCGCATCACGTTCTGCCGGGTGGCGTCGGTGTCAAAATCCGCCGGCGCCTGGTAGCACACGTCCACGCTCACGCGTTCGACCTCGGCGCGGTCGCGGATGCCCTTCAAAATATACGGGTAGGTGACCATGGTGACGTTCTCGCCGGGGATGCCGATGACGACGCCGATGGTGAAGGTGCGGGATTTTTTCCCGCGCCGGGCCGCCCGGCCGGGCGACTGCTGATAACCAAGCTTCGCCGCCATCTCCTGCACGCGCCGGCGGGTCTCCGCACTGATGGCCGGGTGATTCGCCAAGCTGCGCGAGATCGTCGCGCGGGAGAGATCCAGGCGCTGGGCGATGAGCTCTTGGTTCACGGACAGCATGATGGGGAGCCGCTGGCGAAAGGGGTGGGTTGGTTCTTGTAGCGGGCTGTGGCACTCAACATCGAAAGGCAATCACGACCAACAAAAACTATGCAACAAAATAAACAACTGCGTTTAATATGCCAGACACTATAAATGAAATATATTTATATATATCTTTGTGCATAGCATCTTACATACTTTATCTGTTGCTAAACATCAGTGCAACAAGATATGCACTAATAAATTGACAGTTATGCACCTAATTTCCTCTCATTGCACCAGAGCCCGGCAGTGTCCGGGCACTACCCCCCTCAAACCCTACCCCTCGAGCGTCTGATTGCGCACTGTTTCCCTCTGGAAACACCGTGTCATTCCGCCGCCGCGGGATCCCAAACACCGACACCCCATGAACCTCAAGCAACGTTCCGCTCTCTATGCGGGATTACTGATTAGCGCGGCCGCCGTCCTGGCATGGCCGCTCGCAGCCAGTGCGCAGCAAAACTCCAACAGCCAGCCGGCGGCCAGCCAACCAGCCAACCAGCCGGCCGCGCCGGCAAAGGCGACCAAACCGGCCAAGCCCGGTACGCTGGAGTCAGAGGTGGTCGTGCTCTCCCCGTTCACGGTCACGACCGACAAGGACCGGGGCTATGCGGCGACCAATGCGATCTCCGGCTCACGCGTGAACAGCGCGATCAAGGATTTGCCGCTCCCGATGCAGGTTATCACCAGTGAATTCATCAGCGACATCGGTGCGACCGATCTGCGCAAATCACTTTCCTATGTTTCGGGCATCTCGCTCCAGACCCAGAATGACCTGGAAAACAAAGGGGGCATCGGCGGTATCCAAAGGAGCCCCTATGGTCCGGGCGGAGTGAACAATCCCGAGGGTGTCACTTCCAACATCAGCGGGACGCAGCTCAAGATCCGCGGATTCATCACGAACAACGTGCTGCGCGACGGCTTCCTCCGGGGCAGCCCGAGCGACGCCATCAGCATTGATCGCATCGAGGTGGTGCAGGGGCCGAACGCGTTGCTTTATGGCACGGGAAATTTTGGCGGCGTGGTCGATTATCTCACCAAGCGGCCGTTGCACCGGCAGCAGGGCCAGACTTCGTTCCAATATGGCAGATATAGTTTCATGCGCAGCACCCTGGACGTGACCGGACCAATCAGTGAGACCTCGAACGTTGATTACCGCGTGCTCGGAAGCTGGGAGAGTTCGAAAACCAACATCGATTCTCAGAAGAATTCGCACTATTTCATTGCACCGTCCCTTTCCTGGAAGCCGACGAGGACCACCGAGGTTCTGGTGGGGGCGGAATTCTCCAAATCCAAACAGAGCGGCCATGGCTTCCGCGCTTTGCGCGCCGCCCAGGGCACCGGGGCCACCCCCATCAACAACGACCAGCTCGAGGCCACCGGCTTCTACTGGCCGCCGGGGGCCAACAAGCGGACATTCAATCTCGGCGGCCCGGATACCTTCAACAACCAGGAGCAGTCGAACATTGAAATCCTCGGCACGCAGCAACTGCTCAAGGAGAGCGATTTCCTGCCGCAGGTGGACTTCCTGGTCGGTTACAACCACTCCAGATACAAGACTCAGACCCAAGACGCCAACGGTGGCATCCAGCAGGTCTCGGTCGGCAATCCAGGCTTCAACCTTTCGCAAACGATCGTCCTGACCTCGCTCGACAACGGCTTGGACGGAGTCACGCCGTCCAACGGCAACCTGCGATACGGCACCTTCAACAACGAGGTCGTCCGCTATGCCTGGAACCAGGGGAACGCATGGACCATGCGCGACCAGGAGCGGGTCGAGCTGACCGCCCGCAAACTGCTGTTTCAGGACAACTGGTATCGCCTGGAGGACCAGGTGCTCGCGGGTTACTCGGAGTTGTATAACAAGATTTCCTCCGACAACTCCCAGACCCGTCCCGGTCTCTTCAGCTTCAAGGGGCCGCTCGATCTCAATCCCATCCGCTTCGCCACGCAGGGTGACGGCTCGCCCGCGCCGGGTCTTTACCAGAACAACCGCGGCAACATCAATAAGGGCTGGGACAAGGCGTTTTATCTCAATAATTTTGCCAAGTTCTTCAGCTTCCGCGGGGTGGACGACCGGATCATTCTCATGACCGGCGTCCGCAAGGACACTAGCGACAACTGGTCCACCAATACCCAGGTCACCTCGGCCGGTGTGGCCACGACCACCACCAGTGTTGCCGGGCAGACCAAGGCGACATCCCGCCAGCTGGGTGTCATGGTCAAGCTCACGAAAAGTCTTTCGGTCTTTGCCCTGAAGGCCGACGGGTTTCAGCCGAACTTTGGCGGCCTGCACGAGGCCCTTTCCGGGTCCCCGGTGGGTGCCGATACCGCGAAGAGCAAGGAAATCGGCATCAAGTTCGACTTCATGGACGGCAAGATTTCCGGCTCGATCAGCCACTATAAGATTACCAAGCATGCCTGGCTGTCCTCGGGCTTTTCCACGCCGGCTCCGCTCGGTCACCCCCGGTTCGATCCGAACAAGCCCATCATCTACAATCTCGGCGATGCGAACGGCACCGGCTTCTTCAATCCCTTTGCCGCCACACCTTATACCACCCATGCTGCGGATGGTAGTGTCATAACCCTCCCTGGCTTCGTGGCCAATGGCCAGACCTACACTCCGAATGCAGCTGAGCAGGCTGCTTGGATTACGGCGGTGAATGCGGGAGCTGTCACCTTGGTTTCCCCCATTAACAACCAAAGCCAAAATGCAGGCAGCATCTACCTCAACGCCAGCAATCCTGCCGGTGCCGCGTGGTTGAATGCCCAGTTTGCCGCGGCTGCGCCCGGCTGGGCCGGCTGGATCTATCAAGGTAACTCCAGCAACGATCCCGGCGTCAACAATGCGACCCTGGACGATGCCGCCTTTCAGAATGGGGCCCAGCAGGGCGCCATTCCGTCCATCTCCGAAGCGAGCGGCTGGGACGGCACGATTCTCTTCACGCCGAATGATCACCTGCAGTTTGTGCTCTCGGCCTCGATCAACAGCCAGGTCGAGCTGACCAACAAGGGCCAGTGGATCAAATACCCGTATCCGCAGGACAAGTGGGCCACGTGGTATTTCCCGAACGGCGGCTTCGGCCTGAAGGGCCAGACGCTGGCCGAGGCCTACACGGATCCGACCGACACCTCGACCCGCACGAACACCGGCACCTTCCCCGGTGACGACACGCCCAAGAACCGCTACACCCTCTTCACCAATTACAAGTTTGGCGGCTCGCACAAGGGCTGGGTGGCCGGCATCGGCGGCGACTGGGCCTCGAAGCGGGCCTACTTCTCCGGCGTGACCCACGGCAGCAACCAGGTCCAGACCGACACCAACGGCAAGCCCATCGTCCTCTACATGCCCTCCCAGCTGACGGTGAACGGCTTCGTGCGCAAGGAGTGGAAAAGCAACGACCACAACCAGTATCTCCAGCTCAACGTATTCAACCTGCTCAACGATACAAAACTCTACGGTCTGATCTACAATCCGCCGATCACGGCCCGCCTCACCTATGGGATTGCCTTCTGAGCGGGCG
>DATFUQ010000287.1:0-7175 GCA_035260745.1 Lacunisphaera sp.
CTCGGCGACGCCGAGGCAATCAAACGCGCCAAGGGTTGGCAGGACATGGCCGGCGCGGACTACGTGAAAGACGTGACGTGCAAGGAGCCCTACCTCTGGCGCGCCGATGATGCGGCGAATCACAACACGCCCTACCTTCCCGTCGGCACCACGATGAACGTCCCGGGCATTCCCGCGAAAAAATTCCGCGTGGCCGCCTTCGACTACGGCGCGAAATACACCATTTTCCGCAAACTCGTCCGCCACGGCTTTGAGGTGCATGTGTTTCCCGCCACGGCGACCACCGCGCAGGTGCGCGAATACGGCGTGGACGGCGTGTTCCTCTCCAACGGTCCCGGCGATCCGGCCGCCCTGCCCTACATCCATAAAACCGTCAGCGGTCTGCTGCCTGATTTTCCGATCTTCGGCATCTGTCTCGGTCACCAGATGCTCACGCACGCGCTGGGCGGCACGACCTTCAAGCTGAAGTTCGGCCACCGCGGCGGCAACCAGCCGGTGAAGAACCTCGAGACCGGCAAGGTTTCCATCACGGCCCAGAACCACGGCTTCGCCACCGACCCGAAATCAATCGAGAGCCGCGGCGCCATGGTCACCGAGATCAACCTGAACGATCAGACCGTCGAGGGCCTGCGGCACAAGGAGCTGCCGGTTTTTTGCGTGCAATATCACCCCGAGGCCGCGCCGGGGCCAAACGATGCCGACCCGCTCTTCGAGGATTTCCACCGGCTGATCGAGAAGCGGAAGGCCGGGAAAATCTGAAAATTAATCCTGAAGCCAGAAAACCAAGAATCAGTTTCTTGGTTTCTGAACTATATCCCTACCCGATCAACGCCTCGAACTTTTTCGCGTCCTCCGGTGTGTCCACGCCGATGGTCGGATCGTCAGTCACATCAATGGCAATGGAGTAACCGTTTTCCAGCACGCGCAACTGTTCCAACTTCTCAATCTGCTCCAGCTTGCCCGGCGGCAGGGTCGCGAACTTCTCCAGGAAGTCCGCCCTGTAGGCGTAGAGCCCGAGATGCTTGCGGCAGGGGTTGGCCGCCACCCAGGCGTCGTCCACGGTCAGCCCAAGGTCGCGGGAGTAGGGCATCCGGGAGCGTGAGAAATACAGCGCCCGGCCAGTCTGGCTGATCACCACCTTGACTTGGTTGACGTTGTAGAAATCCACCACCCGTTTGAAGGGCGCGCACAGCGTCGCCATCGGGCAATCGCCCTGAATCAGCCGCGCCAAGGCGTTGAGCTGGCCGGCAGTGACCAGGGGCTCGTCGGCCTGCACGTTGAGCACATAGCTGGCCCGGACCGTGCGGTTGGCCTGGGCGATGCGATCGGTGCCGCTGGGGTGGCTGGCGTCGGTCATTATCGCCCTAAAACCGGCCCCTTCGATGCACTTGGCGAGCGATTCATGGTCCACCGCAAACCAAAGCGGATAGTCGGGCGCCTGGGCCGCGATGCGCTCCGCCACCCACAGCACAAGCGGCTTGCCCTTAATCGGATGCAACAGCTTGCGCGGAAACCGCGTGGACTCCAAGCGACACGGCACGATGATGGCGAAGGCGGGCATTCGGGGGTCTTTGTGATTGCAAGCTGGAGCGCGACCGGCTTTTAGCGTTTCCTTTTAATCCGACCAATCAGCCTCACCGCAATGGAAAAGAGCAATACCGCGTCAGCCGCCACCCACACGAAGGAACTCCTCGTGCAGAACAAGATGGGCATCCATGCCCGTCCGGCGGCCATGATCGTGCGGGTGACCAACAAGTTCAAATCCGAGGTGTTCGTCGAGAAGGACGAGGAGCAGGTGAATGGCAAAAGCATCATGGGCCTGATGATGCTCGCCGCCGCCAAGGGCACGAAGGTCAAGTTCATCGCTACCGGCGAGGACGCCCCCCAGATGCTGGTGGAACTCGAGGCGCTTTTTGCGAAGAAATTCGACGAAGCGTAAGGCGAATCGCGGAAACGCGAAGGAGCGAAAACGCTGAAGCTGAGACCAGTCAGACGGCAGGGATTTTTACTCTTCCGTCTCCGCCCTTCCGCGCTTCCGCGATTAGATTGAATAAAAGCGTTTCGCGTTGGTGGTTGTCACTTCAGCCAAATGCTCCGGGCTGACCCCAAACAACCCGGCACAAAAGTCGGCCGTGTGCCGGAGATAGGCCGGCTCGTTCGGTTTGCCCCGATGCGGCGTGGGCGCCAGGTAGGGCGCATCCGTCTCGATCATCAGCCGATCCAGTCCCTGCGCCATCGCCGCCGCACGCACGGCCTCGGCTTTCTTGTAGGTGATGACGCCGGTGAACGAACCGTAGCCGCCGCGCTTCATTAACTCAGCCATCTCCGCCGGCCCTTCGGTGAAACAGTGGAACACCACCCGGGCCCACTCCACCCCGGATGCATCAATCATCTCCACGCATTCAAGGAAGGTCTCACGCGAATGAACCACCACCGGACAACCGAGCGCCTTGGCCAGCCGGAGCTGTGCCGCAAAAGCCGCGCGCTGCCAGCCGAATATTTTCTCCGCTGCCGCTGCCTCCTTCGGCAAATGAAACCGGTCGAGCCCGGTTTCCCCCAAGGCCACCGGCGGAGGCGCGCCACGCCAGAAATCCTCCAGCTGCGCGACCCGGCCGGCCCAATCCTCGCCCACGCTGCACGGATGCAACCCAACTGTGTAGTGCACAGTGCCGGGATGTTCTCGCGCCAGATCGCGATAGAACGACCAGTCATCCGTATCCGTGCCGACCGTCACCATCGCCTCCACCCCGGCAGCCTTCGCCCGCGACAGTATCCCGGGCAGTTCGCCGCGCCGGGCGAACGAGTCGAGGTGGGTGTGCGTGTCGATCAATCCCATCCCGCGATTGAAAACAGGCCAAAGTCAGAAGCCAGCGCTTTCGCGCTGGCTTCAAATGAACGCGGTCGCCGGTTTGTTCGGGAGCGGCCACAGGCGCGCTATCGTTCAGCCTTTCGGCGGAGTGCCGGCCTTCCGGGCCTCCAACCGGGCCACTGCATCGAGGTAGTTCTGGGAAGCAGCGGTCAAGGCCGCACGGGCCTTCTCCCAGGCCTGTGCGTCGGCGTGGCTCGCAGCCTTCTTGGCCTTGTCGAGCTCTTCCTTGCGCTGCTTCACTTCCTCCAAGGCGGTTTTGAACTCGGTTCGGGCCTCCCCGCGCAGCTCGCGTGCGTCGCTTTGGATTTTTCTCAGGGCGTCGCGGCTGGCCTCCTCGCTCATGTCCATGTTTTTGAGCAATTCGCGGCGGGCTTCAAAGGACGTCTGGTTGATCTGCTTCATGGTCGTGGCCAGATCCTGCGCCGCCAGAGCGGCTGAGCTGTGCTCGGAGGCAGTGGACAGCCCCCTGTCGGCTTGCTCGGGCCGGGTTGGACTCGGTCGCGATACTGCGGCAGGACTGCCACCACCGAAGCCCCCACCCGGGGGCCCACCCGCTGGTGCACCACTGCCGCCTCTCGCATAAATGGCTGGTGCCGTTAGCAAGACGACTCCGGCCAAGAGTGAGATGAACTTAATTTGGGAGGTCGTTTTCATTGGTATTCCTTTGGTTGAGGTTATCACAAAAACCAGACCATTGATCGAAAACTTGGTTCGGCAGTTTCCCGTGGAAGGAAAGCCGTAAAGCGACTTTTACAAAAATTTGAGGGCCGGATGCAAAGTCAGAAGCCAGCGCTTTCGCGCTGGCTTCCTTTGCACACACACCAGTTTGCCTGGTGAAAGAATCAGTTGGTCCGGATGACGATGTCGCCGCCGCTCGAGTGAAGCTTCAGCCGGGGTCCGCCGCCGTTGACGGCGCCGGCCAGTCGCGACTTGCCCACTCCGCCGTGATCGATGGTGAGCGTCAGGCCGGAGGCATCCACCTCGCCCCCGGACGTGCTGGCCTCGAGCTGAAACGCGGCGGATTTCAGCACTGTCACGCGCACATCGCCGCCCGAGGTACTAAGGAGGGTGTCCTGCTTGATGGGCTCGGTGATGACCGCCTTCACATTGCCGCCGGAGGTCGTCGCGCTGATCAGCTGGGTGACGGCATTGATGGCGATATCGCCGCCCGAAGTCGAAACCTGCGTCGGGCCGCCAGCGCGATCGATTTCGATGTTGCCACCCGATGTGCCCAGCTTGGCGCGGGCCGTACCCTCCCGCAGCGTGATATCGCCGCCGGAGGTCTGGCCGTCGATTTCGCCGTCAATGCGGTCAAACCTCAGGTCCCCGCCGCTGGTGCGCGCCCGGGCGTTGCCGGTCAGGCTGGCGACCGTGATGTCGCCCCCGGAAGTGTTGAGGTCGACGTTGAAATTCTTTGGCACCGTCACGGTGAAACCCACCTGGACCGGTGGCCAGTTGCCGAAATGCAGGCCCCGGGGACGGGATTCATATTTCGCCTCGGCGGTAACATCGTTGCCGTGCTGTTCAAAACTGAGGCTGAGTTTCTCGAGCAACTCATCCGCCTCCTTCTCGCTGGAGGCGTGGATGGTCTCCTTGGCGGTGATGCGAATCTCATTGGTGTTGCCGGTCTGGATGACAATGTCGCCACCTTGGGTGGAGACCTTGAAGTTGCCGCCGGGCTGCACGGTGAAGGTTTTTTCAACCGTGCGGATAATCTTGGCCTGAAGCACCGCCGGCGCCGCCAGCAATGCCCCAAGCGTGAGCAGGGGGAGGAGGGATTTCATGGGGTCGTGTTCCTTGAATACACGACCAGCGGCGGAAAGTTACAGCTTTCCCGCCGCCAGGGCCTTACCGCTCGAATAATTCCCGGAAAAAAACCCGCATATGCGCCCAAGAGCGCTGGTCGGCGGCGGCGTTGTAGGCGATGGGCAGTCCCGTGGCCGCGGCAAGTTTGTCCGCCCCGGGATTGGTGAAGGCATGCATCGCGCCGGCATAACTGATGAATTGGTAGTCAAACTTGCCGTCATTCATGGATTTCATGAAGGCATCGAGCTCCTCCTTGCTGACCGACGGGTCGACCGCGCCGTGACACATTAGTATCTTGGCCTTGGTCCGCGCCGCCGCGCCGGCCGGCACGGGAATCAACCCGCCGTGAAAACTCACGATCCCCGCGAGCGGCGCGCCGGTGTAGGCCAGCGCCTGCACCGTCGAGCCGCCAAAGCAGTAGCCGATGGCCGCGACCCGCATCGCATCCACCAGGCCCGTCGCCAGCAACTGGTCGAGCCCCGCCTGCGCCCGTTCGGCCATGAGTGGCTTGCCGTAGAACTGGCCGGCCAGCTCGCCAGCTTTTTTGGGGTCGGTGGTCGTGACGCCCGCGCCATACATGTCGGCGGCAAAGGCCACGTAGCCCAGCTTGGCCAGCTGTTCGGCCCGGCTTTTGGCGTAATCGGTCAGGCCCCACCATTCGGGCACCACGAGCACGCCGGGCGCTTTTTTGTCCGCGGACACCTTGGCATCGTCATAGGCCAGGTAGCCCTCGAGCTTCACGCCGGCGTGCGCATAGGCCACCGGCTTGGTTATGATCTTTGCGTGCAATGCCACGACCGTGCACACTGCCAGGCCGGCGATAAAAAATCGAGATGGTTTCATGCCGGTGGCATAGCGGATTGCGCGGGAAAAACAATCCCGCGCCGAACTACATCCGCGGTTTCAGCCAGTGTTCGAGGCAGGCCCGCAGCTCGGCTTGCCGCACCGGCTTCGCCAGAAAGTCGTTCATGCCCGACGCCTCGCTCGCCGCCCGGTCCTCCGGCCGCACGTTCGCGGTCACCGCGATGATGGGCAGCGGCCGGCCGGACAACCGGCGGCGGATGACCCGCACCGTTTCCAGGCCGTCCAGACCCGGCATCTGGATGTCCATCAGCACCGCCGCCCAGTTTTCCCGCACCGCCAGCTCGATGCCCTCGGCCCCGTTGTCCACGATCACCGGTTCCAGGCCGAGTTTGCGCAAAAACATCTCGATTACGCGCTGGCTGCCCCAGTCGTCGTCGACCACCAGCACGCGGCCCTTGAGCCGCTTGTCCTTGCCCGCGGGCACCGCCTCATCCTCCGGTGTTCGCTGGGCCACGGGCAGGGGCAGGTTGAAATAAAACTCCGAGCCCTGGCCGGGCGCGCTCTGCACCTTGATCTCGCCGCCCATGCACCGCACCAGGCTTTGCGAGATGACGAGCCCCAGGCCAGAGCCGCCGTAGCGCCGCGTCATGGAACTGTCCCCCTGGCTGAATTTCTGGAATAGCCTGGCCTGCATCGCCTCATCCATGCCGATCCCGGTGTCCTTGATGCTGAACCGCAGCAACGCGTCCCGCGCATCGGCTTTCACGGTCTCGATGCGGATTTCGACCCTCCCCTTTTCGGTGAACTTCACCGCATTGTCCGCGAGGTTGAGCAATACCTGCCGCAGCCGCATCGGGTCGCCGATCACCAACGGCGGCAGATCCCGGCTGGCGTGGTAATGTATCGCCAGCTCCTTCCCGCTCGTCCGGTTGTCAAAAAACGCCGCCACTTCCTCCCCGGTCTCGGCGGGGGAGAATTCGATCTCCTCAAATTCCAGCTTGCCGCTCTCCACCTTGGACAGGTCGAGGATGTCATCCAGCAGCCGCAACAGCGTGTCGGCTGATTTGGTCGCGATGCCGATTTGCTGCTGCTGCTCGGTGATCAGCGGCGAATCATTGAGCAGCTGCAGCATGCCGATGATGCCGTTCATCGGGGTGCGGATCTCGTGGCTCATGGTCGCGAGGAATTCGCTCTTGGCCTGGTTGGCCGTCTCGGCGCGACGCTTGGCCTCGCCCAGGGTGCTGACCAGCCCCTCATTCTCAAAAATCAGCCGGAAAAGCTTCCGCACGTCCAGTTGATGCAGCCGGGCGGTGTTCATCAGGAACAGCGCATAGGTGATGGTGCACGCCACCAGCGTCCAGCTGCCGGCTTCATGAAAGGCGAGGAACGCCGCGCAGCCGGGCACCAGCGTGGCCAGCACATAGGCGATATAGCATCCCCGCACCGAGGCCAGTGCGCGCGCCGCCCCGGCGTTCAGGCCCGCGATGATGAGAATAGCGAGGCAACGCGGCAGCAGTTCCTCCGTATTCAGAAACAGCCAGGCCCCGAGGCCCCACGCACCGCCCGCCGCCACGACCCCGTAGAAAAACATGCGGCGCCACCAACCCAGCTCCGCGTCCTCCCGCCACCGGCGGGCAAACGTCACGTTGAGAACCACCCGCCCGAGCGTGATGGTGCAGCTCAGCGCCAGCCAGCT
>DATFUQ010000288.1:0-8752 GCA_035260745.1 Lacunisphaera sp.
GCCTGCTGCCCCCACCAGCCGTTCCGCCGCCCCCCTCCGCATCCTGACCGCGGTGCCGGTTTGCGACGGACACGACAGCGCCGTCATCACCATCAACATCGAGCTCGCGCGCCACGGCATCGAGGTCATCTACCTCGGCTACCACCAGGCCGCCTCCGCCATCGTCCGCGCCGCCATCCAGGAAGACGTCAATGTCGTCGGCCTCTCGTCCTACAACGGCGGGCACATCGTTTTCTTCAAGGAGGTCATCAACCAGCTGAAGAAGAGCGGCAACGGCGACATCCCCGTCTTCGGCGGCGGCGGCGGCACGATCACCAAGGCCGACGAGCGCGTGATGAAGCGCCAGGGCACCGACCGCATCTATTTCGCCGGCACGGCGCTCGACAAAATGATGGCCGAGATCAAGCGCGACTACGCCCGGGCGGCGAAACCCAACGCCAAGTTCAAGGGCGACCGCGCACTCGCCCGGGCAATCACACTGGCGGAATCGGGCTCTCCTCGCTCTTCGCTTCTCGCTCCTCGCTTCTTGAACGGTGCACCGCACCGTTCATATGTCGTCGGCGTCGCCGGTCCGGGCGGCGCGGGCAAGTCCACGCTCATCGACGAGCTGACTTCGCGCTTCCTCCGGAAAAATCCGGCCGGCCGCATCGCCGTCCTCGCCAACGACCCGTCGCATCCCGACTCCGGTGGCGCCATTTTGGGCGATCGCGTGTCCGCCATCTATTCGCAGGACGACCGCGTGTTCTTCCGCTCGCTCGCCACCCGCGGCAGCCTCACCGGCCTTTCCGCCGCCGCGCCGGCGGCCATCGACATCCTGAAGAGCTCCGGCGAGTTCGACCTCATCCTCGTCGAGTCGGTCGGCGTCGGCCAGGAGAGCGACCCGTTCCGCATCTTCGGCAAGGGTCCGAAGCTCGTCGATGCCACGCTCTTCGTCCTCGCGCCCTATTACGGCGGGCTCATCCAGCTGCAGAAAATCGCGCTGCTCAACGGCGCCGACCTCGTCGCGCTCAACAAGTGCGACCACCCGATGGCGCACACCGCGAAAGCGGAGATCCAGGCCCGGCTCGACCAGAACGGCAAGGGCCAGATCCTCCACCCCACCACCGCGGCCAAGCACTTCGATCCGGGCGTGGACTCGCTTTTCGCCGCCATCGCCAAGCTCGGTGGCCTGACCGTTTCCCGTGGTGGCGAGAAAGCCTGTCAGATGGAGGTCTCGTCATGAGCTTCCTCTTTCTTCGTTCTCGTTCTCTTAATCGTAATCGTAATCGTCCTCTCTCGAACGACGCTCAACGAGAGAATGAGAAAGATTGCGAGAAGGAGAACGATTTAAAATGAGCGCCCTCGGAAAAATCGCCGACTCGGTCGATGCCTACAACGTCCACGTGGCAGCCGAGGTCGCCCGTGCGCGAATGGACGCCAAATTCGCCGCCAATCTGCGCGCCCGCTGGGCCAAGATCCGCGCCGGCGTCGAGACCACGCATTCGCCCACCGGCACGCCGCTCCCGCGGCTCGCGCTGCCCCAGACCGACGAGCCCGGCGCCATCGCCGAGTATCTGCTCGGCCAGGGCCTGCCCGGCGAATTCCCCTACGCCAACGCGGCTTACCGCGAGATGTATCTGGATCAGTCCGAGGTGGAGCGCGTTGCCTCCAACGCGCTGGCCACAATCGCTTCGCCTCCCAAAACCCCGCGTGTTGGGGGCAACCCGCGCCATCCAGCGACCACCGGCGAGGAACCGATGCGCCTCTTCGCCGGGCTCGGGCTCGCGGAGGACACCAACGCGCGCTTCCACTACCTCGGCACGCACCAGAAGAGCCTGCGCCTCTCCACCGCCTTCGACGGCCCCACGCTCTACGGCCTCGATTCCGACCACGAGGGCGTGCTCGGCAAGGTCGGCGAAGGCGGCGTAGCCATCGACACCGTCGAGGACATGACGCGGCTCTTCGCCGGTTTCGACCTCACGCGCAAGGACGCCTCCGTCTCGATGACGATGAACGCCCCTGCGCCGATCATCCTCGCGATGTTCATCGCCGCCGCGAAGCGCCGCTTCGGCCCCGGCTGCGTGGCCAATCTCCGCGGCACCATCCAGGCCGACATGCTCAAGGAAGTGCAGGCGCAGAACGAGGTCATCTTCCCCATCGACGCCTCGCTGCGCTTCCTCTGCGACATGATCGAGTGGTGCGTGCCGAACATGCCACGCTGGTATCCCGTCTCCATCTCCGGCTACCACATCGCCGAGGCCGGGGCCACGCCGGTGCAGCAGGCCGCGTTCACGCTCTCCAACGGCTTCACCTACGCCGGGCTGCTCAAGGCCCGCGGCGCCGACGTCAACGAGTTCGGCCCGCGCCTGTCCTTCTTCCTCGATTGCGGCCTCGACGTGGAATACCTCGTTCTCGGCCGCGTCTGCCGGCGCATCTGGGCCATCGGCATGAAGGAGGTCTTCGGCGCCGGCCCCAAGGCGCAGGTGCTCAAACTCCACACCCAGACCTCCGGCCGCTCGCTCATCGCCGCCGAGTTCCAGAACAACCTCACGCGCACCGCCGTCGAGCTGATGCTCTCCTACATGAATTACACCAATTCATGCCACTCGAACTCCGCCGACGAGCCCTTCACCACGCCCACCGAGAAATACGCCACCCTCGCCTCGCACGGCCAGTCCATCATCATGGAGGAGTCGGGCGTGTTTAAGCACACGATGAACATGTTCGGCGGCGCGCCCGGCCTGCTCATCCTGGAAAAACAGGTGGAGCAGGCGATCCTCGGCGTCTTCCGCGAGATGGACACCCTCGGCGGCGTCCTCGCCGCGCAGGAGCAACGCTACCAGCGCAGCAAGATCCAGGAAGCCGGCCACAACTACGAAAAACAGATCTACGCCGGCGTGCGCCCCATCATCGGCCTCAACAAATACGTGAACGACGAGCCGATGCCGAGCGTCCCCCTCGCCCGCACCTCGCCCAAGAAACAGCGCCTGCAAGTCGAACGCCTCCGCGCCTTCAAGAAGAAGAACGCCAAGAAAGCCCCCGCCGCCCTGCAGAAACTGGAAAATACCGCACGCTCCGGCGGCAACGTCTTCGCCGAACTCGTGAACACCGTCGAGGTCTGCTCGCTGGGGCAGATCACCGCGTGCCTGACAAATGTCGTAGGAAAGTATAGACCGATGGTCTGATTTCTGGGTTTGCGCCGCGCCCGACCGTCATTACTATTCCACCATGAGCACCATCCTGCCCCTCGACAAGATGACCATCGAGCAGAAGCTGCAGGCCTTGGAAGAACTCACCATCGACCTGCACCGGAACGAGGCGCTCATTCCCGTGCCAGACTGGCATCTGGAAATCCTCCGTGAACGCGAGCAGTTGGTGAAGGAGGGCAAAGCAGAATACGTCGACCTGGAAACCTTCAAGAAACTGGTGGCCGAGGATATCGCGCGCGGACGACCTAAATGACCGTAACGGTTCTCAAGACCGCACGGGCCGACCTATCCAAGGGATACTGGTTTTATGAAGCACAGGAGCCCGGACTTGGAACCTATTTTCTCGACCGGATCTACGAAGACTTGGCCCTGCTCGGCGGAATTGCCGGCATCCACCGCAAGACTGCCAGCGGTTCTCACAAGATGATCGCCCGTCGCTTCCCCTATGCCATCTATTACAAGGTCAACCAAGGTGTCGTCGAAGTTAACGCCATCATTGACGGCCGCCGCTCACCCGAATGGATTAAACGGCGGCTGAAGTGAACTCCGGGCTTCAGCCCGCTGCCGCCGTGCCGCAGTCTTTCTTCCCCATGTTTCATCCGACCATCCAATCCGGCGGCAACGTCTTCGCCGAACTCGTGAACACCGTCGAGGTCTGCTCGCTGGGACAGATCACCGCCTGCCTGACCAACGTCGTCGGAAAATTCCGGCCGATGGTGTGACCAGTTACATGAAAACTACTGGTGAAATAGCATTGTCGCTTATGATGCTCATCGTCGCCAGCGGTTGCGTTCAGCAGCAAGCGGATGTCTTCCCTACTCAAGAGATGCGGACTGCAAGGGGAAAGACCGCTACACGCGTCAACGCGAAAATCCTGCAGGCCTCGGGCCTCGAATTGATTTCACTGGATCCGGCATTGGTAGAGCCTGAGCGCGATCACCCAATTCCACCGCCAAGCGAAATGATTGATGGTTTCAGGATAGTGGGGCGCACAACCATCAGCGATCGTTCAGAAATTCAACAGCTCGCGGAAGCGCTGAAGGATGGCATCAGTCAAGGTCCGCCCTTCCCGGCTGGCTGTTTTTTTCCGCGCCACGCCCTGCGCTTATTTGCCGGCAAGGATACGGTGCGCATCGTAATATGCTTTCACTGCGAGAACGGCCACATGGTGGCCGGTGCCGCCGAATACCATTTTGCTATCAACCGCACTGGCGAGGCCGTTTTTGACCGCATCTTCGCCGAACATGGACTTCGCAAAGCAGAACTTCCCGCAGTGACTCGCTCGAAGCCATGAAGCCCTCTTCCCCCACTCCCGCCCTCCTCGACCGCTGCAACGAGATCGCGCAGCAGGAAGCCGTGTTGCGCGAAGGCGGGGGACCTGACGGTCTCGCCCGCCAGCACAAGCTCGGCCGGCTGTTTGCGCGCGAGCGCATCGCCGCGTTGATTGACGATCCCGATTCCTTCCTCGAGACCGGACTCTGGGCGGCGCACGGCATGTATGCCGACTGGGGCAAGTTTCCGGCGGCTGGCGTCGTCACCGGCATCGCCAACATCGCTGGGCATCCGTGCATGATCGTCGCCAACGACGCCACGGTGAAGGCCGGCGCGTTTGTCCCGATGACCTGCAAGAAGGTCCTCCGCGCCCAGCGCATCGCCTTCGAATGCAATCTGCCGCTCGTCTACCTCGTAGACTCCGCCGGCGTGTTCCTGCCGATGCAGGACGAGATTTTCCCCGACGAAGACGACTTCGGCCGCATCTTCCGCAACAACGCCGTCATCTCCGCCGCGGGCATCCCGCAATACGCCGCCATCATGGGCAACTGCGTCGCCGGCGGCGCCTACCTGCCCGTGCTCTGCGACAAGGTCCTCATGACCGAGGGCAGCGGCCTCTACCTCGCCGGCCCGCAGCTCGTGAAGGCGGCCATCGGCCAGGACACCGACACCGAGACCCTCGGCGGCGCCGCGATGCACGCGGAGATTTCCGGCACGGTGGATTTCAAGGAGAAGGATGATGCCTCCGCGATCAATCGTCTTAAGTCCTTGCTGGGGCTCTTGCCCGCGGAGGCGAGCGGTCAGCAATCAGCAGTCAGTGGTCAGCCAGAATTTCCAGCGTCGAAGATTTACGAGTTGGTGAGCGTTGATGGACGGAAAGAGTATGACGTGCGGGATTTGATGAAGTGCCTTGTGGACGCGGGCAGCATCGACGAATACAAGGCGGACTACGGCAAGAGCATCGTCTGCGCCTTCGCGCGGCTCGGCGGCCGGCCGGTTGGCATCGTCGCCAACCAGCGCCAGCGCGTGCAGTCGAAGTCCGCCGGCCTGCAAATGCCGGGCGTCATCTACGCCGACAGCGCCGACAAGGGCGCGCGCTTCATCCTCGACTGCAACCAGACGCGCCTGCCGCTCCTCTTTTTGCAGGACGTCTCCGGCTTCATGGTCGGCAAGGACGCCGAGCACAGCGGTATCATCCGCTCCGGCGCCAAGATGGTGAACGCGCTGAGCAATTCCACCGTGCCGAAGATCACGCTCATCACCGGCGGCTCGTTCGGCGCCGGCAACTACGCGATGTGTGGCAAGGCCTTCGACCCGCGCTTCATCTTCGCGTGGCCGCACACCAAATACGCCGTCATGGGCGCGGCACAGGCTTCCGACGTGGTCTTCAACATTCTCACCCGCAGCGCCAAGGACAAGACCCCCGCCGAACTCGACGCGCTCCGCGCCAAGGTGAAGCAGGACTACACGGAGCAAGCCGACATCCGCTACGGCGCCGCCCGCGGCTGGGTCGACGCCATCATCCAGCCCCACGACACGCGGGCGATCCTGCTCCGCGCCTTCGAACTCGCCAGCCGGCCGTCACCCAAGGCGAATTTCCATACGGGAGTGCTACAGGTTTAGTGAAATCGTTCTCTTTCTCCTACTCGTTCTCTTAATCCAGATCGAACAAGAATGATAACGAGTAAGAGAACGAGAGCGATTTAGGAACTCACTCCGCCGGCGGCAGCCGGGGATCACGCGCAGATCATTTCTTCAGGTGGCGCAGCTCGAAGGCCACCAGAATCACACCGCCGAGGGCCAGCACCGCTGCGATCGCTTGGTTCAGCGGCTGTGCCTTGTCCGCCATCTGGTTCAAGTCGGCCCCAGTGACCTCCCGCTTCGTCCATTTGCCACTGTCGCGCTGGTAGTTGCTCTGCACATAGCGCTCGTTGTCATCGTGGCGCGATCGCTGCTGGAAGAAACCCGTGAATACCGCCACGCCGATGAGGGCGCATCCGTAAAGTATCCTTCTCCAATTGAGGTCGCCGAGCCGGCTCATGTTGAGACCGCAGCTTGGCCGGGCGGAGCCAGCTGGCAAGAACTGCCTGTTCGCATGATTTAATCCACCAGCGGCAGCTCGAGGATTGCGCGCAGGCCGGTGCCGTCCGGGCCGGACTCGAGGCCGAGTGAACCCCGATGCAGCCGGGCGACGTTCTGGGCGATGGCCAGGCCGAGCCCGAGGCCCTGCTGCTCCTGCTTGGCGCGGCCGAACTGGCGGAAGGCGGCGATGCTCTCCCGCTCCTCCGCGGACATGCCGGGCCCGCGGTCGGTCACCTCGATGCGGTAGAGTCCGTCAATGAGGCGGCCGGTCACCGTCACCGGCGAACCCGCGGGGGAAAACTTGAAGGCGTTCTCGGCCAATTCGCCCACGGCCGCCCGGAGCCAGGCTGGGTTGAGTCGGACGGCCGCCGGAGCGCAGTCCAGCCGCAGGTCGGAGGAACGACCGGCCTGTTCGGCGAGGCCCAGCACCTCGTCCTCCAGATTCGCGCGGACCTCGACGGCCGCGGTGGGGTCGCTCCACCGGGATTCCCGGAACTGCTCGAGTTGGAAATGCTGGATCAGTTTGCGCGCGAGGGTCTGCTGCCGCTGGGCGCTCACGCGGATGGAGTGGGCCAGTTCGCGCAGGTCGGAGTCGGAGATGGTGCCGGGCTCGGATTCCAGCAGCGAGGCCGCGCCCAGGATGCCGTTGAGCGGGGTCAGCAGTTCATGAGCCCACGGCGCGGTGATCTCGCGGTGATGTTCTTCCGTGTAATGCCGCAGCCGCTGGACGAGCGAGGCGCGTTTGGCCAGGACGCCGGCAATGCTCGCGATGAGTTCCTCGGGCTGGAAGGGCTTGGTCAGGTAATCGTCCGCCCCGAGCACCATGCCCTTGCGCTGGTCGGCACGGGCGGTCTTGCCGGTGAGGAAGATGAAGGGGATCTCGCTGAGCCCGGGCTGCTGGTGCAGCGCCTCGAGCACGCCGAAGCCGTTGAGCCGCGGCATCTCGACGTCACACAGGATGACGTCGGGCATCTCCGCGGCCAGCGCCAGGCCGGCGAGGCCGTCCGCCGCGGTGAGCACGGTGTGGCCGGCGGCCTGCAGCTGGACTTCCACCAAGGTGCGCCAGCGGGCGTCATCCTCGATGACGAGAACCTTCCAAGTCTGTTGCCGGGTCGTATCCACGGAGGTGGACAAAATGTGATCAGTCATATTTTGCGTCGAGCTGGCCCAAGCCCGACGCCAAAATCACTGTAGCCAGAAAACCCCGTCCGTCCAGCGCTTACCTCAGGTGCGGTTGCCGCTGCGAATCTTGCCCTTGGCGACGAGGCGGGCCGCGGTGTCGGTGCGGAAGGCGGTGTCGGCCGAGGCGAAGGCCTGCGTGACGACCCCGATGAAATTCTCCGGCGTGACGAGCTCGGCGTCCTCCTCGTCGTTGTTGACGCCCTGCACGAGGAAGCCCCCGCGCGTCTCGCCGACGATGCTGTGGGCGACGCGGCGGCCGTTGCTCTTCACGTAGACGACCGTCATGCCCTTCTTGATATCGTCGTATTTGATTTCCTGCACGATCACGGCGGTGTTGGTGGCGTAAAGGGGCTCCATCGAGCGACCGATGCCCCAGAGGGCCTGTGCGCCGGGAATCGACGCGGCGACCTGCTCGGCGGTCTTGAGCTGCGAACCCTCGGCCACCAGACGGGGGGCCGGCGTGTTTTGAATGATCGCCGTCAGCACGCGCTCGGACTTGATCCCCGCCGACGCCACCAGCGCGCAGCTTGCGACCAGAAGGGTCGAGAGGAAGAGGCGGGCGGTGCAGCGGTTGCTTTTCATGGGCTCACTATGCCCGAAACCGCGTTTCCCTCCTATCGGGCCACCTCCGTAATACGGTCTGCGGAAATGCGCTGGGGGATTTCCCTGCCCCGGACCAAGGTTTTTCTCGCTCCCGGGCCAATCCCATGACAAATAGCCGTTTGCAGTGTCCGCAACCACCCCTTGGCCGGAGCTGTTACAGAACCATGATGCGAGTGCTTTACGCCGAAGACGACCCCAACGTCGCCGCCATTGTGCGGAGCTACTTCACGCACTTTGCCCCGGACATCGCGCTGGAGATCGTGCCCAACGGCCAGGCCTGCCTCGACCACATGGCCAGGGGCGGTTACGATGTGCTGTTGCTCGACCTCGTGCTGCCGGACATCGACGGCCTGCACATCCTCGGCGAACTTGCCCTTCGCGGCGATCCCACCCCGGTGATCATGGCCAGCGGCCTCGGCCAGACG
>DATFUQ010000289.1:0-13795 GCA_035260745.1 Lacunisphaera sp.
CTGATCATCCCCACACCGTCGAATACCCGTCCGCGGTCGGCAACGTCGATGGTTATTTTCGTTTGCTCAAGGGCGCCTGCCACGCTCCCTGGCTCGACATCTGCGCGGAGCGCAGTCTGCGCGAATCCAATGTTAATTAACAGTAGCGAAATCACCGCTAAGGCAAACTGGCGGACGCTCGATGTAGTGAGTGCCACGCATATGTTTTGTAGTTTCATGGGTTATTGCGATCAGACGTATCTTGGTATACCGAGAACAGTTTAACAGCTCTCCTAAGCGAAAGGGTAAGTATCTTCACTCCCTGGAACTGCCATCGGTACGGGGTGTCCTCAAAGGCGCTCCAAAATCAGGCCCGGAGAAAGCGCAAAAACGTCACGGGTATCTATGCCTATTTAATTATGCGCTCTGTTTAGTGCCTCTTCTGAGTTCCACCGGGCGCTTGGTTTTGTCCGAAACGAAGCACCGATCCAGCACCCGCTGAATCTCCGATCCGCGTGCAAAGTCCGGCTGCGCGGTTTTTCCCGTGCGAATCGCGGTGATAAAACGCTGGTAGTTGTTCGGCGTTGAAGGTGCTGGCGCTTTTTTCCACCGCGCCTTGTCGAGGTCCGGCCCCCGACACACTTGGTAGTCCGTGGTCGAGCGGTCGGAGTCGATTGTGATCGTCCCCTTCGTTCCTGCAAGCCGGAGGAAAAGCCGGTTGGGATGTCCGCCCACCCACCGGCTGGTGTGAATCACGCCGAGTGCACCATTGGCGAACTCGACGCTCATCACCGCCGAGTCGTTCGCGTCGAGCACGTAATCGCCCACGCGGTCGCCCGGTGCTTTGGGAAAAGTTTTGAGCTGACAATACATCTTGCGGATCGGCCCCGCCGGGTAGGTCACAAAATCCAGAATATGCACGCCCACGTCGCCGAGCACGCCCTTGCTGCCGTGCTTGCTCGACAAACGCCACAACCACCGCGGCGAGGTGCGCCAGTCGCCCCAAATTTTACTCGGCAGCCAAGCTTGGAGATAACTCGCTTCCACGTGGCGCAGCTCACCAATGTCGCCGCGCGCCACCGCTCTAGCTACCGCCTGAATGGCCGGCCAGTCGCGGTAGGAAAAATTCACCAAGTGGACTACGCCGGCCCTTTTCGCGCTCGCGAGCATTTTGGCAGCGTCGGCATAGTTGAGCGCCAAAGGCTTTTCGCAGAACACATGCTTGCCGGCCTTGAGGCATTGCAAAGCTATAGGCATGTGAGACGGGTCGGACGTTACGATGCTCACCGCATCGATCACCGTGTTTTTCAGCATCGTCCCTAAGGCCGTGAACGCGGCCGGGATACCATGTTCGCGGCAAAATGTGTCAACTCGCGCCTGATTGAGGTCGCAGGCCGCGACGATCTGGCAGCCGCGCACTTGGCTAAACTTTTTGGCGTGCGAACTAGCCATGCTGCCCGTGCCGATGATCGCGAGGCGAACAGCAGAGGACTTCTTGTCGGAGGAAGCTTTCATGATATTGCTCGAGAGCGGCCGGCGGCGTCTCACTTGTGCCCGACCGTGGGCCGCAAGGCTGCGTCGGCATCGGTCGGCAACGGCTCCAACGGCAGGGCGTTAGGGCAACGGTCGGGAATGCACATTGTCGCCCGCGCCCAATGCACCGCGTTGGTAATTACCCGCTGGACTTGGGCATGATGATAAGTGGGGTACGTCTCGTGCCCCGGCCGGAAGTAGAACACGCGCCCGTGCCCGCGCTGCCAGGTGGCTCCGCTGCGAAACACCTCGCCGCCTGTGAACCACGAAATGAACAACAGCTCGTCGGGCGTCGGAATGCCGAACGGTTCACCATACATTTCCTCGGTTGGAATTTCAAAATAGGTGCCGACGCCTTGCGTGATCGGGTGCGAGGGCAGCACGTTCCACAAGCGCTCCTTGTCGGTGGCCTCGCGCCACTGCAACGAACACGTGGTGCCCATGAGAATTTTGAATATTTTCGCGTAGTGCCCCGAGTGCAGCACGATCAAGCCCATCCCCTCGAGCACGTGCGTCTTCACGCGGGCCACGATCACGTCGCTCACCTCGCCGTGCGCTTTGTGCCCCCACCAGATGAGCACGTCGGTTGTCTCCAGTACCGCCAAGGTCAGCCCATGCTCGGGTTCGTCAAGCGTGGCGGTGCGCACTTGGAGTGCGGCGTCCTGGCGCAGAAAGCCGGCGATGGTTTCGTGCATACCTCGGGGATAGATGGCGGCGACCTTTGGGTTGCTTTTCTCATGGCGGAATTCGCCCCAGACGGTGACGCGGATGGGAGGGTTCATAGCAAATTTAAGATAGGTAGCAGGAGTGGGGTAGACCAGAAAACCATTTGGCGATCAGATGAATTCATAGGAAGAAAACTTAAGCGACCCAGCTTGCCAACATTTCTGAATTGTATTCCTCTGCGCTTTATATCATTTTACCGGCCTCGTGGATTCGACCCCTCAAGCCGAGTTCGCCCGCGATTTGACGGGCACGCTTCTACGCCTGCGCTCCGGTCGCCTGCGCACTCACGTGCCGCAGCCGGGCGAACTGAGGGTCCGACGGCCCGGAGCCAAATTTCACGCCACCCCTGAATTATTCATCCAAACCGGCGGGGCCACCGATTTTTCCTGCCCGGCTGATGCGTTTCGTCTCGGTACTAGCGATGTCTGTGTCATCCCGCGCGGCGTGGCCCACGCCGAGATTCCCCAAGATCTTCGCACGCCCTATGGTGTCCTCGTCTGCATGCACACTCGAGACGGCCTCTTCCTCCACCGCGGGCGCGCCGACCCCGCCCACCGTATCCGCGGCTATGGCACCACCCTGCTGCCTGGCTTGCGCGCCCGCGACTCGTTGCGCTACCTCGACGAGATCGCCGCGCACGAAACCGTGTCCAAGGCCCAGCGGCGCCGCTATGTCGCAGCGTTGCTCGAAGCCTTCTTCCTGACGGTGCTCAGCGAACTGGAGCGCCCTTCCGCCGTGCCGGCGGCTGACAGCTCTCCGCTCGTCATTGCGACGGAGAACCTAGTCCGCACTCATTTTCCTGACGTCACCCTCACCGTGGCGCGACTCGCGCGCGAACTCGGCTGCTCGGCCGACCATCTCTCCCGCCATTTTCACCGCGAACGCGGGCTCACGCTCACCGCCTGGATCACGCGCGAACGCCTCACCACCGCCAAAGAGATGTTGGCCGATCCGAGTTACAACATTGCCGAGGTTGGCTGGGCCTGCGGTTTCAGCGGGTCGTCGTATTTCATCCGCGTCTTCAGCGCCCATAACGGTATCACTCCGCGAGCTTACCGACTGAACCTGTGAAGTGCCTACGCTTCTCGAGCCAGTGGGAGAGTTAGTTTTTCGCTGGTGGAGAGGGTTGGGACTGCGATTGCATGGCTCGCTGGGCGTATTCTGCCGGAGGCAGGTGGCCCAGCGAGCCATGCGGTCGGATGGTATTGTAGTCGTGGCGCCAAGACTCAAGTTTTTCCCTCACATCTTCGAGGCTGAAAAACAGGTTCACGTTCAGGCATTCGTCACGCAAGCGGCCGTTGAAGCTCTCGACGAAGCCGTTCTCGACCGGTCTCCCTGGCCGGATGAAATCCATTTTACTCCGGTTTGGTAGGCCCAGGCATCCATCGCCCGGCTGCAAAACTCCGCGCCATTATCGACGGTGATGGCCTTCGGGAGGCCCCGCGTCGAGGCGAGGCGCTGCAGGCAGAAGACAACCTTCTGGCCCGTCAACGATACATCGGCCCACGACTGGAGACACTCCCTTGAAAACTGATCGATCAGGGTGAGGATCCGGAAGTAGCGGCCGTTCTCCAGCCGCTCCGTGACAAAATCCATCGACCAACGCTGGTTCGGGGCGGTGGCCGTGGCCAGCAGCACGCGAACTTGGGAGGCCTTCTTGCGCCGATGCTTCGTGCGCACCATCAGGTTCTCGGCGCGATAGAGCCGGTAAGCCCTTCGCTTGCCGATCTTCCAGCCTTCCCGCTGGAGCAACACGGTCAGTCGCCGATAACCAAACCTGACGCGCGCAAACGCCAGATCGCGCAGCCGGATGATCAGAGCGCGTTCATCGCGGACCACTCGGGTGTCGAAGAAACTACCACGGGGAAAATGCATCAGGCGGCAGGCCCGTCGGCCACTGACGGCAAAGCTCTCCATCAGCCAGTGGACGATCGGCCGCTTGCGTGCCGCCCTCAGAGTTTTTTTGCGATGACCTCCTGTAGCATGTGCCGGTCAAGGCTCAGGTCCGCGACCAGCCGCTTGAGCGTGGCGCTCTCGTCCTCCAGCTGCTTCAGCCGCCGGAGTTCGGGCAGACCGAGCCCAGCATACTGCTTCTTCCAATGAAAATAGGTCTGCTCGGTGACTCCGAGCTGACGGCAAACTTCGCCGATCTTCGTGCCGCTTGCAACCTGGCGAAGCGCGTAGACTATCTATTCTTCACTGCGTTTTTTACGAGGCATTGGGGTGGGATTTTGAGGTTTACCCACCAGCTCGGACTAACACAACCCTGGCTCAGAAAACCGTATGCACGTCACAGGCCGTGGGCCACCACGGTCTGGGCCATCTGCTTCTTGTGCCCCGGGCTCATGATTTTTTTCGTTCACAAACCGCCGGGGCTTCTAATTACTCGCCAGCAGCGTGAACTCCAACTTCATGTATTCCGCCCGTGAAAATCACCCGCCAATCCACCGCGCGAAAGCTTAACGCCTACCTCAAGGGGCGGCTCACGCAGGCTGCCTTGGTCGATTGGGCGGAACAGGCCATGCTGAAAGGGGATTTTGCCCCGGCGGATGCCGCCGTGTTGAGAAAAGTCGTGCCGCGGCTCGGTGTGGCCGATGTGCAGACCTTTGGCCTGGCTTGGGAAGATTGCTCCCGGATGCTGCGCCTGTTGGGTTTCCGGGCCAGGGTTGAGGTAGTGGCAACCTGAGCCGTTTCCGAAAAGGAAACCAACGGGATCGAGTCTCATGCGCGTTGCCCTCGACAAAAAATGGAGTGAACGGCTGGTGAAGCTGCCCGAGTCGGGCATGGGTTACCAGCGCGGGGACATCCGTTTTGCCGGTGACCGCACAGCCTGGGATGTCATGGTCTTTAACGCCGAGGAAGCCGAACTGCCCGAGGAATTCGCCCGGCTGCAGATCACCGACATTGTGCTGCGCAAGGGCTGACGAGTGGCGTCACGCGTCGATTTTCATCCGGAAAGTGCGGGCGCCGAGGCGGAGCAACTGGCCGGTGGCGAGCGGGGCGATGGAGCCCGGCAGCAAAGTGAGGTTGTCGACGCGCACGAGGCCGGTCTCCGCGGTGTTTTCCACCCAGAAGCAGCCGCGGTAGTGATGGAAGCGGCCCTGGATCTCGGCCAGCTCCGGCCATTCCAGGACCACGGCATTGGCGCGATTGGTGCCGAAAGCGGCGTCGCTCAGGAGCCAGATGCTGTTGAGCGGCTGGAGTTCGGGGGTGATCACCTCGCAGCGCACCGCGCCGCGCAGGGGCGGTTTCGGCTGGCCGGGCCCGTTCCAGGAACGCTCGTTGGCGATCGGTGGATCGCTGGTGCGGCCGGAGTCGAAGCGGGCGATGTCAATCTCGACCGCGCCCCCGAGCATGAGCTTGCCGCGGCGCTCGAGGGTGGCGCCGGCCCCGTCGAGCGTCTGGCCGTCGAGTACGCTGCCGTTGGCGGTGGCGTTGTCGCGCAGGACGAGCGTGCCGGTGGAAGTGTCGGCGATGACGTGGACCTTGCTGACGCGCATCGTGCGCTCGTCATTGGCCGCGTTGCGCGGCAGCACCCAGGTGACGAAATCCGCCTCGGCGCGGGCGCGGCCCAGGCGGAATTGCGGCTGGGCCATCAGCCGGAAGGGCAGCGGTTGCTCGGTGTTGTCGGCGGGCTCGAAGAGGCAGACGGTGCCCGGACTGACGGTGGTGAGAAGGTTCGGGGGGATGCGCAGGGCCTCGCCCGTGCGCCGGCGGTGCCCGTCGATGGCGGTCCGGCTCAGCTCGTAGTCGAGTTCGAGCGGGATGATGTGGAATTTTTCGGGCAGTTCCAGCTCGAGCAGATCGTTGAGCGTCTTGATGCCGCCGAGCAGATTGTCGATCCGGACATCGCCGCGATCCCCGCCCAGGCCCTGGTTGGCCCCGGTGCCGGAGTTGCTCTGGATGTCGCCGATGCTGATCTGGATGTTGCCGGACTCGGGGACCTGGAGGACCCGCATCTGGCGCTGGCCGCGGTAGGCGAACTGCTGGCCGGCGGATTCCCAGGTGGCGCCCACCTGCAGCACGAAATTGCCGGCGCGGGCGGGCTCGACCTCGAGTATCTTCACCGGCTGCTGGCCGGCGGCGAGCCGGCGCAGGTTGATGGAGACCGGGCCGCTGAGGCCGCGGGATTCAAGGTTGATCTGGAGATTTTCGAGCGGCTGGGGCTCATGGCTGCCGACCCGGAATTCGAGCGTGGTGGAGTGTCCGGCGACGAGCATGCGGGAGAAATTCACGGCCATCTCCAACGGGCATTCCTCCGGGCCGAAGGGTGCACGGGTGCGCCGGAACGGAGCGTTCGAAGCCACGGCCGCGGGAGTCGGGGCAGGACCAGGCGGCACCGGCTGGGTGTCCACGCGGGCGATGGGGGGAGCCGATGGCGGAGAAACCACCGAGGCGGATTTGGCCGAGGAGGAGGAGAGGGAGGCGGTCGCGGCCTGGGGACTGGGGGTGGCAAGGGTCTGCGCCGTTTCCGAACTGGAGGTTTCGGGCGGAAGATTTGCGCCGCAGCCGGGACAGAATTGGCTGCGCGGGCTGACGGGGATCTTACAGGTGGGGCAAATCCGGCTCATGCAACTAGGGAATGGGCAGGTTGCATACCAGATGCACGGCATATTTCCAGACGAGATATGCCGGAGGTGATAAATTCGGCTCGCTGTTGGCATGGCGTTTGCCGATATATCGGCACGATGACTATACTCCGCTTACCCCGTCAGTCAGAATTTGTCGCGGTGCTGGCCCTGCTCGTCGCCGCCACCGCCGGGCCGGCCCAAGAGGCCGCCAGGACCGATGATCAGCAAATGCGCGTGCAGATCACCGAGGTCGGCTGCCTGCGTACCCTGGTCATGATCGACGGCAGCATCGATGATTTGGAAAACCGCATCGCCCAGCAGCTGACGGACAAGGATTTTCGCGTGTTCCCCAGCGCCGAGATGGTGGGCGCGCGCGTGACCACCGACCAGATGCGGGACGCCGGCGAGAAGGCCAACGCCGATCTGGTGGTCTTCGCCACCGCCACGGACCGGCTGAAGAACAAGAAGGAGGATTTTCTGCTGTATGAGGGCGAGGCCACCGTGCAGATTTACAGCCGCGTGTCGGGTGAATTGCTCGTTACCAAGACGGTTCGGGCCAGCGGCCGCCGCACTTCCGATGAGGTGGAGGCGAAACGCTCGGCCCGCGAGAAGGCCGTCGACGATGCCGCCAACGAGGCCATCGAGCGCAGCCTGGCCAAGGCGCACAAGATTCTCGTCCACGAGGCGGTCATTGTGAATGTCTTCAGCGACGGCGGGCTGCTCGCCATCATGGAATACATCGGCAAGATGCAGGGCGTCTACCATGTGAAGCGCCTGTCCTTCGACCGGAAGACCAACGAGGCGCTCGTCGAGATCGTCGGCTCGCCGCACTCCGAGACGGTCTGGCGCGCCTATCTGGAAAAGATGCCCAAGACCAAGGTCAATGTGCAGGTCACGCCCAACGGCGCACTGCGCAACAAATACCCCGCATGGTTCCAGCCCCCGACCCAGAACTAATCACTTACCTTCGCACACCCTCCCAATGAAAACCCTTCGCTTCTCCTTTCTTTTCCTCCTCGGTGCCGTGACGGTGTGGGCGCAAGCCCCGGCCAAGGCGGCCCCGGTCGCTCCGGCGCCCGCCCTGACCCCCGCCATGAAGCCGGTCGACTGGAAGGCCGACCCCGTGATGACCGAATACGCCAAGCAGGCCGGCTCGCGGGCGCTGGCGGACTGGATGGCGGATTTCCTCTCGAAGAAATTCTCGGCCAAAAGCTTCGCGCTGCTGCCCCTCGGCTCCGATCTCGACGACGGTTACTTCACGCTGCAGGCGCGCAATGAATTCGCCGGCCGCGCCAGCGGCACCGAGTTCAGTCTCTTCACCCGCGATGACGACGAGTGGAAATCCCTGCTGAAGGAAATCCGCATCGGCGACCAGGAAGGTGACACGATGGCCACGGCCACGATCCAGAAATTCGGCCGCATCCAGGGCGTGCAGGGCATTATCCGCGGCCGCATCTCCGGCGTCTATACGGGCATGGCCAACACCGGCAGTGTGGGCGGCGTGCACATGGCCGACGACGCCAAGGTTCTCCAAGTCCGCGTCATCCTGCAGGCTTTCGAGGTCGAAACCGGCCGCCTCCTTTGGGGCGGTGAGAAAATCGCCGCGGTGTCGCTGCCCGACGAAAGCCTTGTCGTGCCCGGCACAAAGCGGCAATGGATTCTCTACGGGGCCGCGGCGATCGGGGCCATCCTGGTTCTCTTCATTATACTCCGCATGTTGAAGTCCGCCAACGGCCCGCGTTAAAGCCTTTCCGCCCCGGCCATGGACGAACTCGACCTAGGCGCGACGATCCGGGGCTTTTCCGCCGGGCAGAAGATTTTCGGGCGTTACACCCTGAAACGCCTGTTGGGCCGGGGCGGCATGGGCGTGGTCTGGCTCGCGCGGGATGAGAAGCTTGACGAGGAAGTGGCGCTGAAATTCCTGCCCGATGTGGTGAAGCACGATCCGGCGGCGCTGGATGAGCTCAAGGCCGAGACCAAGCGCGCCCGGCGTCTCACCCACGCGGGCATTGTCCGCATCCACGATTTTCTCGAGGACAACCACACGGCGGCGATCGCGATGGAGGCGGTGGATGGCGTCACACTCTCGCAGTTCCGCATCGACCAGCCGGGAAAGATTTTCGAGGTCGCAGGAATCACCGGCTGGCTGCGGCAGATCTGCTCGGCCCTCGATTATGCGCACCACACCGCCCGGGTGGTGCACCGCGACCTGAAGCCCGCCAACCTGATGGTGGACCGGACCGGCCAGATCAAGGTCACCGACTTCGGCATCGCGCGCAGCATCAGCGACAGTGTCTCGCGTGCGTCCGCGCAGGCCAGTTCGTCGGGCACGCCGGCCTACATGAGTCCGCAGCAGATGCTCGGCGAGAAGCCGGCGCTGACGGACGACGTTTATGCGCTCGGGGCGACGGTGTATGAGCTGCTGACGGGCAAGCCGCCGTTTTACTCCGGCAACGTGATGTTGCAGGTGCAAAGCAAAGTGCCGCCGCCGATCGCGGAGCGGCGGCGGGTGTTGGAGATCTCCGGCGCGCCAATCCCGCCGGAATGGGAATCAGTCGTCGCCGCGTGTCTGGCCAAGGAAGCGGCGGACCGGCCGCAATCCGTGGCCGAGGTCGCCCGGCGGCTGGGCGTGGATGACGGAAGTTTCACGGGCAAGAATGCGCGGGAGGACGGGCAAAACGCGCCGGTGCTGCCAATGAATCTCGACGCGGAGGAAACGCGGAAGTTTGGTCAGACGGATTCGCGATCAGTGCAGACGGCGGGCGATCAACCGGCTTTGGCCATTCAGAAGCCGGTCGCGGGCTCCAAAACGCTGCGCTACGTCGTGCTTTGTGCCGCGGTGCTGCTGCTGTCGGGCGCGGGATATTATTTCGGAGTCTATGCCCCGGAGCAAAAGCGGGTGGTCGAGCAGGCAAGGGTGGCGACCGAGGAGCGGCGTCAGGCTGAACAGCGTAAGGCGGAAATCGCCGAGCAGGAGGGCCGGGCGGCTGCCGAACAAAAACGCCGGACCATCGAGGCCGAGGACAAGGCTTATCAGGACATCAGCCATGCGGTCCTCGGTTTGGGGGACGCGGCGCCACGCGCAGAATTCGAGTTGGTGCAGAAGGCGGTTGAGACCTACCTCGCCACCGCACCCGAGCGATACCGTGCCCCGGTGACGGCTGATTGGGCGCGGAAAGCGAAAGCCTGGCTGGCCTATGAAGTGGCGCACCGGCCCGGTTCGCTGGTGGTCGAGACGGACCCGACGGGCGCCACCGTCATCCTTTATCCCGCCAACATCCGCAAAACCAGCCCGGCGGTCTTCAAGGACATCAAGCCCGGCGAAGCCAGTTTCCGGGTGGAGAAGGACGGTTACGAGGCTCAGGACATCCCGATCGAGGTGAAGCCGGGGAGCGAAACCAAGGCGGGCCTGGTGCGGCTCGTGTCCCTGCTGGGCAGCGCCGTCATCACCAGCGAGCCGGCCGGCGCCAAGGTCTCGCTCGATGGCAACAGCCGGCACTTCGACGGCGTCACCCCGTTTCGCCAGGAGATGATTCCGCCGGGCACCTATCGCGCGACTTTTCAACGGGAGAACTGGCGGCCGGTCGAAAAATCCCTGGTGGTGAAACGCAATGAGGAAACCGGTTTGACGGCCAATTTGCGCGGCGTGAACCTTGATATCCGCTCCAACCCGGCCGGCGCGCAGGTGAAGCTGAATGGCCGGGAGGCCGGCCTGACGCCGCTGAGCCTGACCGATCAGGCGCCCGGCGAATACCAGGTGAGCTTGGCGCGGGAGGGCTACGATCCTGCAACCCGAAGCATCACGGTCGAAAGCCAGGCGACGGTCGATGAGACGCTCGTGCGCTCAGTGCCGAAAATCACGAGGCTGGTGCTCTTCCGTGCCAAAGTCATTTATGTGGGCTCGGGATCGGTGACGCTGAAAATCGACGGCCAAGTGGTCGGGAAGCTGTCCAACGGCACCTATTGGGTGAAGGAGCTTCCGGCGGGTGCGCATACCGTGACCCTCAGGGTATTGGGCATCGAAGTGCTTGCGCGGCAGGTGCAGCTGGAGGAGGGGACGACCACTTATCTGGAAATGGTCCAGAATTTCAGCAGCGGCGACTTGAGAAGGACAATGGATGCTGAAGCGCTGGAAAAGATCGCGACCCTGAAGATCGACCCGACCTCACCCTCCCAGCTGCAAGCATCCGGCGCGGTTACGGTTCCCCAGAGTAATGTTCCTCAAGGCAAGCTGCCCAAGAAACTCTTTTGACCGACTGTCATGCACGTCAACTGCGCTGCGATTGGATGTGCCTTGGCACGAGCCCTGCCATAATTTTTGCACCCCACATAGAATCCCACCCCCATGAACCCCACCCCCAAAACCTCCCTCGCTGTCCGCCTCGCCCAAATTGCACTCTACCTCGGAATTCTCGGCTTTTTGTGGCTCTGGAGTATGTCCGTTGTATATCTGCCCGGCCGGGCCACCAAGTGGCTTGAGTGGCCGCTGATCCTCGCCCTGTTGGGTACCATCGTCTCCATCTTCTGGGGGAAAATCAGAATGTTCGGGACTTGGCGCTGCGCGGGTATAGGCGCCGCGCTCTTTGGGTCCCTGCTGGTCTGGCTGGCTTGGGATGATGCCGCCTTCACGCACCCGCTCACCTTGAATGACCTGAGCCCGGCGCCGAATCAGGCCGCGGAAAGCTATCAACTCACTCTGGCCTATACCCAGATCGACGGCAAGGCCGCCCGGGGTGAGCTGCCCAGCGCCAAGTTCTCCCCCAAGAACTCCCCGGACACCAAACTGGAGGCTTGGCGCGCGGAAATCGTGAAGGAACGGGAGAAAGTTGCCACGGAATGGACCGCCCTGACCCCCGTGCGCGACTGGGTGGGGGAATTGGATCGCTTTCCGGCCATCGGCGATTTTCCCGAGGCGACCTACGACTCCCGGATCATGAATACCAGCGCCCTGCGCCGGGTGGTTGATTTCGCCTGTGCGCAGGCCGCGTTGCTGGCGCTGGACGGCAAGGGTGACGAAGCCTGCGCCACCTTGCGCCCGGTCCTCAGTGTTTTGTTCAAACTCGAGCGCCACGGCCGGTCCGAGGTCAGGCTGCTTGCCGCCAGCCGGTCGATCAACCGCGCCTGCGTCACGGCGCAGTTCGTGCTCGCGACGACCCCGGTCTCCGCCGCCGAACGGACGGCGCTCGCGGCCATCATCACGGAGCGCGACACCAAGTCGGTCGCGCACCGGCTGGCGTGGCTGCCCTATGTTTTCGCCTACGAAAGCATCCTCAAAAACCCAGGGGAAATGTTCAGCTTTGTGGCCAATGAGATGGGTGCGCGGCAAACTTGGGCGGTGACATTGATGTCCGTGGTCCGGCCCTTCATCCTGCTGCCAAAGCAAACGGCGAACCTGATCGCCCGTTTTTCCGGCGCGGCGGAACAGGTGTTGCTCGAGCCCGGGAGCGACAGCATTGCCTACGACAGCACCACCGTGCTGCGCGAATTGAATTCCCCTTCGCCCAAGAATTTCGGCGGACGCGTGCTGATCATGATCGCCACTCCCAACTACAGGCAAGTCGGAGAAAACCTGCGCAACGGCGAGGCCGCCCGGTTCAAGCTGCTCGAAGCGCTCAAGAAAAACTGAGCGCGGGGAAAAATCCGATGCCTCCCGCCCGCATCGGTCCGGCCGGGATGACTTTCGGCGTGCTTTGGCCCGGGCTTTGCCTTTAATCCGGCGCACCCTCATGGACGACCTCGACTTCGGCGCAACGATCAAGGGTTTCAATCCCGGGCAAAAGGTCTTCAACCGCTACTCGCTTAAAAAAATCCTGGGCCGGGGCGGCATGGGTGTCGTCTGGCTGGCGCACGACGGCGAACTCGACCGCGATGTCGCGCTGAAGTTCCTGCCCGAAATCGTGGCCCTCGACCCCGAGGCGGTGGGCGACCTCAAGCGCGAGACCCGGCGCAATCTTGACCTGACGCATGTCAACATTGTGCGGATCTACGACTTTGTCACCGACAGCCGGACCGCGGCGATCTCGATGGAATACATCGACGGGGCCACGCTCTCGGCGTTAAAGCTCGGAAAACCCTCCCGCGTGTTCACGCCGGACGAAATCCGGGCGTGGCTCGGGCAGCTCTGCGAGGCGCTGGCCTTCGCGCATGGCAAGGCAAAGGTCGTGCACCGCGATCTCAAGCCCGCCAATCTCATGCTCACGAAGGACGGTGACCTCAAGATCACCGACTTCGGCATTGCGCGGGGCATTTCCGACAGCGTGTCGCGGGTGAGCGCACAGGCCGGCGGCAGCTCGGGCACGCCGCTCTACATGTCGCCCCAGCAGATGATGGGCGAAAAGCCGGCCGTCTCCGACGACATCTACGCGCTGGGCGCGACGCTCTACGAGCTGCTGACGGGCAAGCCGCCGTTTTATTCCGGCAACGTGGTGCTGCAGGTGCGGGAGAAACACCCGGCGTCAATGAAGGAGCGGCGGAAGGAGCATGACATCGAAGGCGGGCCGATCCCACCGGAGTGGGAGACGGTCATTGCCGCGTGTCTGGCGAAGAATCCGGCCGATCGCCCTCAGGGCGCCATGGAGTTGTGGCGGAAGCTGAGCGCGGCGCAGGCCACGCCGCCACCGGAGCCGGACCGCGCGCCGGAGGCCCCGATGCCCGCCAGCCGGCCGGAGGTTTCAGAAACTGCCGCGGGCGCGGCGCCATCCGGGCTGCGCCGCAGAGTGCAGGCGCTGGCCGGTTCGGCGGCGTTGCTCGCCGGGCTCGGCACCGGCTTGTTGTTCTGCTGGCGGTGGGCCGGCAACAATCAGAGTCCGTGGTGGGCTGAACACTGGCGCTGGGTGGAATACTCGGTGCTGACGGGATGGATCGCGGCCTCGCTTGCCATGGTGCGGCGGATATCCGGCCGTGATTTTTCCTGGGGACCCTGGCTGGGGATCGGTGCGGCCATGGTGGCGGTGGATGTTGGATTCAGTGAAATCTGCGACAGCCTG
>DATFUQ010000290.1:0-4963 GCA_035260745.1 Lacunisphaera sp.
CCCGCCACGGTCAATTGGGAGGAATCTTGTCGGGCGGCAGCAAGCTTGCGCACTGGGTGGAAATGCGGAAGAGCTCCGGCGCTTTCCGGCCAAACGCCGTATCCCAGCCGCAGATAAGCCGGTCCTTGATGTTGAAACAGCGCTTCGCAGGCCCCGGGCACATCGGAATTGCAGAGCGGCACCACGCATGCGAAGTTGGGCAGGCACGACAGCACGGCCAAGTCCTCGAGGGCATGGTGACTGGCTCCCATTATCCCATAGCCATAACCGCCTCCATTGCCGATGATTTTGACCGGCAGCTTGTGCAGGGCGATGTCCAGGCGGATTTGCTCGTAAGGGCGGAAGACGGCAAAAGGTGCAATGCTGTAGCAAATCGGCAGCAGACCCTGGTGGGCAAGACCCGCGCTCACGGACACCATGTTCTGCTCACATACCCCCATGTTGACAAAACGGGCACCGAGCGCGGCCTGGACGTTTTCCAGTGCGCCGAAGCCGAGATCACCGGTCAGGAAAATAAACCTCGGCTCGCGTCGGCCAAACTGCTCAATCCATTGGGAGAATTCCTTGCGCATGGTGGCTTAGGAGCTGGCGGCCCGTGTTTCTTTCAGGGCCTGGTCGTATTGCTCATCCTTCATCGGCAGATAGTGCCATTCGACCCGATCCAACATGAAGGAGATCCCGTGTCCCTTGATGGTGCGGGCGATGATACAACGGGGACCTTCGTGGTCGCGCAGCTGATCGTGGGCCTGCGCGAGACTGGCGAAATCGTTGCCATTCTCAGCCACGGCCACGACAAATCCGAAAGCGCGCCACTTGTCGACGATCGGCTCAAGCCTGAGCACGTCTTTGGTATAGCCGATGCCTTGGATGCCGTTGAGATCGACGATCACTGTGAGGTTTCCCATCCGATGGTGGGCGGCAAACAGCGCCGCCTCCCACGTGGAGCCCTCATTGCAATCTCCATCGGAAAGGATGGCATAAACTTGGAAAGTCTTTCCGGTGAAGCGTTGCGCGAAGGTCAGGCCGCAGGCCAGGCTTAAGCCATGGCCCAAGCTGCCCGTGCCAAAAGGAATGTTTTGGATTGCGCCGGAACAGGGGGGATGGGCGGCCAGCAGGGTTCCGTCATGGTAAAAGGAGGCGAGTTCAGCCTCCGGCAGTCGGCCGGCGGTCTTTAACACGGTATACAGCGCCGCCGCGGCGTGTCCCTTGGACAAAATCAACACATCGTCCCGGCCCATGCGGGCAAAACACAGGTCGACCAGAATCTCGAGACAGCTGAGGGAAGAACCAATGTGACCGGCATTGGCCTGTTTATACAACTGCAACAGCTGCGTTGCGCAGGTTTCACGTTGTGCGGCTAACTGCCGCAGGCGGTCGGTTTGCTCAAACATGTGGACAAAAATTAAGGTGACTTCTCGGATGGGTGAAAAGCTCTAAGGCGTGCGCTGCTGGACGGGTGCCGCTTCCCCAACGGTGAGGCTGCTATTCCGAGTAGCGCCCTCCATATCTCGCAGCTATCGAACGGTTGGGCAAGTGCCAACACCACGAACGCCCGCTATACCCTATTTTATAACAACTCCGGCCCGCCCCTTGCCACGCCATAGCTTCAACAAGAGCGACGGCGGGCTCCCGCCGCCTCGACATCGCGCCCAACCGTGGCATAAACTGCCGGCTCTTTCTTTTCTCTGATGCCCATGACCCCAGGTCAGAAATTCCACGCGGCGCTTGCTGACGAACGCCCGCTCCAGATCGCCGGAGCCATCAATGCGTATGCCGCGCTCCTGGCCAAGCGCGCCGGATTCCGTGCGCTCTACCTTTCCGGCGCCGGGGTCGCCAATTATTCCTACGGCGTGCCCGACACGGGCCTGACCGAGCTCGCCGATGTGCTCATCGACGTCCGCCGGATCACCAAGCGCACCGACCTTCCGCTCCTCGTCGATATCGACACCGGCTGGGACGACCCTGCGGCCGCCGTGCGCGAGATGGCCGCCGCGGGTGCCGCCGCCGTGCACATTGAGGATCAGGTTCCCGCCAAGCTCTGCGGTCATCTGCCGGGCAAGCACATCGTCCCCGTCGATGAAATGGTTGCCCGCGTAAAAGCCGCAGTTCGCGGCAAACCAAATTCTGACTTCGTCGTCATGGCCCGCACCGACGCCGCGGCCAACGAGGGCGTCCCCGCCGCCATCGCCCGCGCCCAGGCCTATGTTGCCGCCGGCGCCGACATGATTTTCGCCGAGGCGCTCCACACGCTGGCCGACTACAAGAAATTCACCGCCGCCGTGAAAGCCCCCGTCCTCGCCAACCTCACCGAGTTCGGCCAGACGCCCTATTTCACGCTTAAGGAACTTCACTCCGCCGGCATCGCGCTGGCGCTCTACCCCCTCTCCGCCGTCCGCGCCGCCGCCGCCGCCTCGCGCGAGGTCTACGAGACCATCCGGAAGGATGGCACCCAGAAATCCGTCGTCGGGAAAATGCAGACCCGCGCCGACCTCTACGACATCCTTGGCTATACGCCACCGAAGTAACGCGCCATGCCAGACCCCGCGCCCACCCCCGACTTCAAGCCCAAGAAATCCGTCGCGCTCTCCGGCGTCGTGGCGGGCAACACCGCCATCTGCACGGTCGGCCACTCGGGCAACGACCTGCATTACCGGGGTTATGACATCGCCGACATCGCGGCGCATGCCTCCTACGAGGAGATCGCGTACCTGCTCATCCACGAGCGCCTGCCCAACGCCACTGAGCTCACCGCCTACCGCACCAAACTCAAAAAACTCCGCGGGCTGCCCGTGCCGCTCCGCGCGGTCCTTGAGCAAATCCCCGCCAGTGCGCACCCGATGGACGTTCTGCGCACCGCCTGCTCCATGCTCGGCAACCTCGAGCCGGAAAAACTCCCCGCCGCCACCGCGGACGGCGCGCGCGCCATCGCCGACCGTCTCCTCGCCTGCCTCCCGTCGATGCTGCTCTACTGGCACCACTTCTCCGCCCACGGCAAGCGCATCATGGTCGACACGGCCGATGATTCCATCGCCGCGCATTTCCTGCACCTGCTGCACCAGCGGCTGCCCGTCGGCTCGCACGTCCGCGCCCTCGACCGCTCGCTCATCCTTTACGCCGAGCACGAGTTCAATGCCTCCACCTTCACGGCGCGCGTCATTGCCGGCACCGGCTCCGACTTCCACTCGTGCATCACCGGCGCCATCGGCGCGCTCCGCGGCCCCAGGCACGGCGGCGCCAACGAGGTCGCCCTCGAAATCCAGCAGCGCTACAAGACGCCCGACGACGCCGAGACCGACATCCGCGCCCGCCTCGCCCGCAAGGAAATCGTCATCGGCTTCGGCCACCCCGTCTACACCATCGGCGACCCGCGCAACCCCATCATCAAGGACATCGCGCACCGGCTCAGCGCCGAGGCCGGCGACATGAACCTCTTCCACGTCGCCGGGCGGATCGAGTCCCTGATGTGGAGCGAGAAAAAAATGTTCCCCAACCTCGACTGGTTCAGCGCCGTCGCCTTCTATCGCATGGGCGTGCCCATGCTCATGTTCACGCCGCTCTTCGTCATGGCTCGCACCGCCGGCTGGGCCGCGCACATCATCGAGCAGCGCATCGACGGCAAGATCATCCGCCCCGGCGCCAACTACACCGGCCCCGCCAACCGCCCCTACGTGCCCCTCGCCCAGCGCCCATGATTTTTCCACCACGAAGCATACGAAGTTTACGAGGCCAGCCCTCTGAAATGTCTTCCCTTCGTGTCCTTCGTGATCTTCGTGGTTAACCTTCATTCATGAGTTTGCCCATCTCGAACAACCGTCCCCCGCCGGATAAACTGCTCACGGATCTCGCCGATTACGCGCTCAGCGCGCAGATCACGAGCGACGAGGCCTGCGACACCGCCCGCTGGTGCCTCGCCGACACGCTCGCCTGCGGCATCATGGCCCTCGCCTACCCGGCCTGCACGAAGCTCCTCGGCCCGGTCGTCCCGGGCACCACGATAAAAAACGGCGCACGCGTCCCCGGCACAGCCTATGAACTCGATCCCGTCCAGGCCGCGTTCAACATCGGCACGACAATCCGCTGGCTTGACTTCAACGACACCTGGCTCGCCGCCGAATGGGGCCACCCCTCCGACAATCTCGGCGCCATCCTGGCCACCGCCGACTGGCTCTCGCGAAATCAGGCCGCCGGTACCATCCCCGCTGCCTTTCAATCTCAAATATCAAATTCAAAATCTCAAATCACCATGCGCGATGTCCTCGTCGCAATGGTAAAGGCTCACGAAATCCAGGGTGTCCTCGCGCTCGAAAATTCCTTCAACCGCGGCGGGCTCGACCACGTCCTCCTCGTCCGCGTCGCCTCGACCGCCGTCACCGTCGCGATGCTCGGTGGCACGCGCGAGCAGGTCATCAACGCCATCTCCCACGCGTGGGTCGACGGCTCCGCGCTCCGCACCTACCGCCACGCGCCCAATACCGGCTCACGCAAGTCCTGGGCCGCCGGCGACGCCACCAGCCGCGGCGTCCGCCTCGCGCTCATCGCCTTGACCGGCGAGATGGGCTATCCCTCCGTCCTCACCGCCAAGACCTGGGGCTTTCAGGATGTCTCGTTCAAGGGCAACACGGTGAAGCTCGCCCGCCCGCTCGGCAGCTACGTGATGGAGCAGGTCCTCTTCAAGATTTCCTTCCCCGCCGAGTTCCACGCCCAGACCGCCGTTGAGTGCGCGATGCAGCTTCACCCGCTCGTGAAGAAACGCCTCGACCAGATTCAGCGCGTCGAGCTGACCACCCACGAGTCGGCGATCCGGATCATCGACAAGACCGGCCCGCTCCACAACCCGGCCGATCGCGACCACTGCTTGCAATACATGACGGCCATCGGGCTCATCTTCGGCGCGCTCACGGCCGACCACTACGAGGACAAGGTCGCTGCCGACCCGCGCATCGACGCCCTCCGCGCCAAGATG
>DATFUQ010000291.1:0-5509 GCA_035260745.1 Lacunisphaera sp.
CGCCCGCGTCGTGGAGTCCGACGAGGAGGAAGCCGCCAACAGCAACCCGCCCGTCGAGACCACCCCGCCGGCCGCAACCTGACACGAAGGCGGGATCGCTGATCCCGCCTTCTTATTGTGTCCGCTCCGCCGGCTTGCGTCGCAGTACCAGGTAAGCAACCAGATAGAGCACGAGCGCCATCAGGGCGGTGGATCTCAACCCGCCGAGCATCGAATAATATTCCAGGCAGCCGCCCAGCACCGCGCCGAGCAGGTTGGAGCCCAGGGCCGCCGCCGGCTGCGCGGAACGCGCCAGCAGGATCGGCACAATCACCCCCGCCAGGCCCACCGGCAATCCCGTGAGCAACCCGCCCGCCGCACCCCGGGCCAGGAGCGGCAACGTGCTGAGCCACTCCAGCGGAAAACACCAGAGCAGCCCCACCGCGGCAAACAGCGCCACAAACCATGGCCGCGGGTCGGGCCATTCCCAGCGTTGCACGGCGAGGTTGGCGAGCAGCACCATCACGAGGATGCCGCCAAACACCGCGGAATTCACCACCCAGGTGGAGCCGAACAACAGGGAAAGACTCGTGACGCCGCGGGTTTCAATCAGGAGAAACGCCGCGCCCATCAGGAACAGCGGCCAGTGGAAGGTGCCATCCGCCCGCCCGAGCCCGAAGACCGGGCGCACCGCCAGCGCCGCCACCCCGAGGATGAAACCCAGCACGGCCAGGTAGCCCCACGGGAATATTCCGGGACGCAGGTAGAGAAACGGCCAGTCGTCCGCCAACGTGGCGGTCTGGGCCAGGGTTCCGCGCGGGCGCGTGATGGTGCGTTTCGCCAGTTCCGCCCCCGCGAGCCGGGCCCCGTCGGCCGGCACCACGAACGTCACGGTGCCGCCATGCATGGAATTGTAGATGGCCAGCGGCTTGCGGGCCGTGGCCTGGTTGATGGTCCAGAAAAGCCGGTCGACAAACCACTGCCCCGAATTGCACGACATGGTCAGCGCCAGGTGTCCGCCCGGGGCCACATGCCGCCAGGCCGCGCGGATGCCCTCCTCGGTGTAAACGTAATTGTCGAGCCGCAGCGTCGACATCGCGGAGGCCATCGCATGCGAGTCCAGCAGCCCATAACACACCACATCGTAGCGCTCCTCGCGGTTCTTCCCGAAAAACGACCGCGCATCATCCACGACCGTGCGAACCCCGGGGTGACTGTAGGGCTGCTCGGGATGCTGCCGGCGGCCGATCGCGATGATCTGCGGGTCGATGTCCACGCTGGTCACCTGCCGGTAGCCGTTGCGCAGCGCCGCCTGCACGTCGTTGCCCGTGCCGGCACCGACCACCAGCGCCGTGGCGCGTTGCGGGTTGATGACAAACGGCAGGTCGTAGAGCTCCCGCGAATTTTGCAGCCGGGACCTGTCCAACGGGTTGAGCCGCGGATCGGCCAGCCGGGCGTCGGAGAGATCCAGGAGGTATTGATGGAAGTCCCGGTTGACCTCCAGACGCAGGGTCAGCGGGTCGCTCAGCAGCACGATCCGATTATATGGGGAGAAGATGGCGCCCTGCCCGGAAAACCAGCCAAGTCCCGCGATCGCCCCGGCCAGCAGCGTCGCCCACCAGCGACGCACGAGCCAGGCAAACGGCAGCACCCCCAGCGCCAGCCAGACCGCCGGCCCGGCTTCCAGCCAGGCCGCCGCGCTAAAAGCCAGCACTCCGCCCAGAGAACCCGCCAGGTCCGCCGTGTAGGCGCGCAGCACCGGGAGGCGCCCGAACAGGTGCCCCAGCGGCGCCCCCGCGCACACGAACACCGCCCCGACGCCCGACAGCAGGGCGAGGAATACCGCGAGGTTGCGCACAAACGTCCCCGCGTCCGCCTGCACGGTCTCCGCGCCCCAGAGCGTGATGCTCTGGTCGGGAAACGTCAGGTGCACGAGCCCCAGGGTTTCCGCCGCGGCCACCGGCAGGGCGACCGCCAGCAAAACCGGCAGCACCCCATGCACCAGCCCCGGCCACCGCCGGCCCAGCGCCACCCCCACGCCCAGGCCGAGGAAGGCCGTGATCAGGACGATGTTGTTCACATAGGCGAAGACCCGCACCTGCCCGGAGGTCCACCGGATCAAAGCCAGCTCCAGCACCAGGATGCCAAAGGTCGTCAGCCCCACCAGCCAGCTGATTGACTCTTGCCGCTCCGCCCAGCTCGCGTCCGCCAGTAGTTTTCTAAATTGAATATCGTTCATGACATCAGCCCGGCGGGGAGGTGGCAATTTTATAGCAGCACTCCGGCCTTGCCAACCGCTGCACGGGTGAATCTCTTACCTTAACCTACCGCCGCATGGCCGCCCGTCTCTCCAGCCTTCTCGCCCCGCAACGCATCGCCCTCTCGCTCCAGAGCACCAAGCGCACCGCGGCCCTGAACGAGGTGGCCAAACTGCTGGAGAGTGACCCCAACGTCGTGAATTTCCAGGGCTTCTACAACGAGCTGCTCGCCCGCGAACGGCTCGACACCACCTGCCTCGGCAACGAGATCGCGCTGCCCCACGCCCGCACCGAGCACGTGAAGAAGATCGTCATCGCCGTCGGCCGCAGCGACGCCGGCGTCCACTTTGAGAACAGCAACCAGAACGTCCGCCTCATGTTTGTGCTCGGCACGCCCAAGTCGAATCCCGGCGACTACCTGATGCTGGTCGGCTCGCTCTGCCGCCTGATCAAGGAGGCCCCGCAGCGCGAGGCCCTGCTGGCCGCGCCGACCCCGGAGGCGTTCATCGCCACGGTCAAGACGCTCGAGGACAAAATCCTCGGTCCGGAGAAATAGGGCTTGCTGCGCGCGGACTCGCCCGCAAAGTCTGCGCCCGGGCCATTCGCGCGCTTCTACAACTGGAAGCGTGCGAGTGGCTTTTTTCGCTCAAAAATGAATACCTAAAAAATCCTGACCGCGGCGGCAGGCCTGGTCTGCCTCTTGTTTCTCAGCGCTTGTGGTGGCAGTGCCACCGCCATCCAGCCGATGCCCGGGGCCACCCCCATGGGCTCGACCCCCGCCAAGTATTTCGCCGGCACTCTCTCCGCCGGCAAAACCGAGATTCCCGCACACGTTGTCCAGGCCGTGACCGGACATCTGGATGCTGAGCTGCGCAAACGCGGCCTGGCGGCGGCCGCTGAGGACGGCAACGCCATCCGGATTGATGCCACCGCCACCTATTACCGGATGCGGAGCGGCTTCAGCCGGATGATGGTCGGCATGCTGGCCGGCAAGGATGGCATCAAGTGCGATGTTCAGCTCGTCGACAAGAAATCCGGTCAGGCGGTGGGCCAGTTTCAAGTCAGTTCCTACAACTTGACGGCGGTCGGCGGCGAAGATGATGTGGCCAGGATGCTGGCAACCGAGATCGCCAAAGCGCTGGAAAATTACAAAAAGTAGCCGCCCCCAACCGGCCGCCGGCGCGTTGATCCGCGTCGGCGTGCGGGTCTGGCCGCCCACCCCGGGCTTGCCACCCAAATGACCCCGGGCAGGATCATGCTCCGAGCGCATGATTCACTCCTTCATTTTCAGCGAGGGCAAACTCGCCGGCCGCGACCTGGAGATCGAGGCGCTGCGCCTCGTGGCCGCGGACAAGGGCCTCATCGTGTGGGTCGACCTCGACAACCCGACCGACGACGAGATCAAGGCCATCCTCGAGGGCCTCTTCCACTTCCACCCGCTGGCGATTGAGGACTGCGTCACGCCCAGCCCGCTGCCGAAGATCGAGGATTACGAGGAATATCTCTTCATGGTCACGCACGCCGTGGATTATTCGCGGCAGGACAAGTTCGCCACCACCGAGCTTGATCTCTTCCTCGGCAAGGAGTTCCTCGTCACCTTCCACCGCGCGCCCCTGCGCTCGGTCAGCGCGTTGATCGAGCGGCTGGCCAAGGCCGCGGGACCCGGACCCCGCGGCCCCGACCGGCTGGCCCACTCGCTGCTCGACCTCCTCGTGGACAACTACACCCCCATGCTGGCCGAGCTTCACACCGAGCTGGAGGAGATCGAGGATATCGTGCTGAGCAAGGCCTCCGACGAAAAATTCGTCAGCGAGCTGCTGTATGTCCGCGGCGACTTCACCAAGCTCCGCCAGATCGTCCGTCCGCAGCGCGACGTCATCGAGCGGCTGGCCCGCGGCGACAGCAAGTTCATCCGCCCCCAGTTGCTGCCCTACTTCCGCGACCTGCGCGACAATCTCGTGCGCCTCGAGGAAACCGTGACCGGCTACCACGAGCGCCTCATGATGGCGTTCGACATCTACCTCAACAAGGCCGCCTTCGAGGCCAACGAGGGCATCAAGTTCCTGACCGCCCTCACCGCCATCACCCTCCCGGCGGTCATGGTCGGCGGGTGGTATGGCATGAACTTCGACCACATGCCGGAGCTGCGCTCGCCCCATGGCTACCTCTACGCCGGCCTGTTCACGCTGGTCTCCACCGTGCTGATGGCCGTCTACCTGAAGAAGAAGAAGTGGTTCTGAAGTTGGCCGCCGCAGCGGCCGACTTCACCGCGCCGCAGTCCCGTGACCGCGGGGCGCAGGCGGGTGCGACAACTCCCTACTTGCCAGAAAATCCCTGCTGACAACTGTGCTTGGATGCGTTTGCTGACCCGCCTGGCCACGACCGCGCTCTGCGCGGTTCTCTTCATCAGCCTGCTACACGCCGCCGAGAACACCTCAGCCGATGAGCAGATGCTGCGAGCGATCTATACCGCCGCGCTCACTGCCAGCCCGGCTTACGAACACCTGCGTGAGCTGACCACGAAATATCCGGGCCGCCTTGCGGGCTCGAAAAATCTCGAGGGCGCCGTGCAATGGGGCAAGTCCGTCCTGGAGCAAACGGGTGCCGACCGCATCGAGCTCCAGCCGGCCATGGTGCCGCACTGGGAACGCGGCCCGAAGGAACGCGTTTCCCTCCTCGGTCCCGGCAGCCAGCACACTGCGCTCACCGCCGTCGCGCTCGGCAGCTCGGTGCCCACGCCCGCCGGCGGCCTCGTCGCCCCGGTGGTTGAGCTGCACGCGCTTGACGAACTCAAGACCGCGGACGTGAGGGGGAAGATAGTATTTTTCAACCGGCCGATGAGTCCCGAAAATTTGAGCACCTTCCTCGCCTATCGCGACGCGGGGGACCAGCGCAACAAAGGCCCCGGTGAGGCGGCCAAATACGGCGCGGTCGGCGTGCTCGTGCGCTCGCTCACGCTGGCCCTCGACGATGTGCCGCACACCGGCAACACCACCTATCTGCCCGATGTCCCGCGCATCCCCGCCGCCGCGCTCAGCACCCTCGCCGCCGACCAGCTGGGCGCCGTGCTCAAGACTGATCCAACCCGGCAGATTGCCATGGAAATTCACTCGCAGTGGTTCGAAGACGCGCCCTCCCACAACGTCATCGGCGAACTTCGCGGGTCAGAACACCCCGAACAGATCATTCTCGTCGGCGGCCACCTCGATTCGTGGGACATCGCACCCGGCGCGCACGACGACGGTTCCGGCGTGGTCGAGTCCATCGAGGTG
>DATFUQ010000292.1:0-4230 GCA_035260745.1 Lacunisphaera sp.
ATGCTGCGCCTCGGTGCGACGATCTCCGACGACGCCATCGGCAGCTCGGTCGCACCGAGGCGCAGCATGGGATGGCCGAAGGCGAGGATGTGGCTGCCGTCCACATAAGAGACCGTGCCGGTGCCGGCCAGACTGATGTCGCCGACGGCGAGTGCCACGGCGACGACGTCGCCGGGCCGGAGGGATTTTGGATTGGGAACTTCGGATTGCGGATTGTCCGAACCGGAATCATTGCCGCCCAGGCCATTGATGGAAAGGCCCAGGGCCTGAAAACGGGGCTCCAGCAAGGCCGCGACGTCGGGCGACAATCCGCCGACGGAGAAAGTCGGGGTGAGCGGACTGAACTGAACGGGCAGCGTTCCGGCAGAGCGGGAGGCGCCGCGGTCGCCCTTGACGGGAATCGGCGCGGGCGCAAGGCCGTCGCGACCCGGGGGCAGGGCGCTGACCTCGAGCATGTCACTGATGGGCGTGAAGCCCGCGTAGCGCACGGTCTCGAAGTGCTGGATCTGGTAGGAAAGGACACCGGCGAGTTTGCCGTCGATGTAGAGCGGGCTGCCGCTCATGCCGGCCACGGCGCCCATGGATTGCACGCGCGGGTCGGTCAGCTCGCAGAGGATCATGCTTTTGCCGGGACCGAGGGCGTTGCGCAGGATGCCGGTCACCTGCACGCTGAACGGCTCGGGATCGTGGCCCTTGAAGACGGTCCAGACCTCGCCCTTCATGCCCGGCTGCAGGTCGTTGAGCGGAAGGAGCGGCGCGCCGACGGGCTGGGCGCCCAGACTCACCACGCAGGACACGAAGAGCACGAAGGAAGAGAAATATTTCATGGGGCTGGGGCCGGCTTCGTGAACTTCGTGTTCTTTGTGGTTAATTATTCAATACGCGTGGACCGATGTGTTCTTAGAGGGACTTAATTGCGTTATTGATGACTTCGCAAGCCCGGTCGACGGCCGCACCCTCGTGGGCAGTGCTCAGGAACCATGTTTCATAGGCGCTGGGAGGCAGATATACGCCGCCGTCGAGGCAGCCATGGAAGAACTTGGCAAAGAGCTTGGCGTCGGACGTCAGCGCCGTGGTGTAGTCGCGCACCGGCGTCGGCGTGAAGAAGAGACTGAACATCGAGCCGCACTGGGGGGCTTGAAGCGCGATGCCCCTGGCCTTGGCGGCAGAGAGGGCGGCAGCGCAGACCTGCCGGCCAAGGGCGTCGAGCTTGGCGTAGGGCTTGAGTTCCTCGAGCAGGTGCAGCGCCGCGATGCCGGCGGCCATGGCGAGGGGATTGCCGCTGAGCGTGCCGGCCTGGTAGACCGGACCGAGCGGCGCGAGCAGGTCCATGATGTCCGCGCGGCCGCCGAAGGCACCGACCGGCAGACCGCCACCGATGATTTTTCCCAGGCAGGTGAGGTCGGGCGTGATTTTCTCCAGCTCCTGCACGCCGCCGCGGGCGAGCCGGAAGCCGGTCATTACCTCGTCGAAGATGAGCAGCGCGCCGTTGGCGATACAGGCCTTGCGAACGGCCTGAAGATAGCCGGCGTCGGGTTTGATAAAACCGACATTGCCGATGTAGGGCTCGAGGATGACGCACGCGATCTTGTCCGGGTTGGCGGCGAAGGCGGCATCGAGCGCGGCGGTGTCGTTGAAGGGCAGGACAACGGTCTCCTGCGCGAAGGCGGCGGGGATGCCGGCGCTGTCGGGATGGCCGTGCGTGAGCGCGCCGGAGCCAGCCTTGATGAGCAGCGAGTCGGAGTGGCCGTGATAGCAGCCGGCGAACTTGATGATCTTGTCGCGCTTGGTGAATCCGCGCGCGAGCCGGATGGCCGACATCGTCGCCTCGGTGCCGCTGTTGCACATCCGGACCTTCTGGATGGACGGAAAAAACTTCACGATCAGCTCGGCCATCGACACTTCGCAGGGATTTGGCGTGCCGAAGGACGTGCCGTTTTCCAGCGCGGCGGCGATGGCCGCCTTGATCCGCGGGTGGTTGTGGCCGTGGATCGCCGGGCCCCAGGTGCAGACGAAGTCGATCAACTCGCGTCCGTCGGCCGTGGTGAGCGTCGCACCCTTGGCCGACTTGGTGAAGAACGGTGCTCCGCCGACCGAGCGAAACGCGCGCACGGGTGAATTCACCCCACCGGGGATGAGCTGTTGGGCTCGGGCGAAGAGGTCGGAAGAGATTGTCATCTGATAAATCCGAATAGTGAGAACACTACGGCGAAACCAAATATAAGTCCGACTGCGGCGAATATTGTCCAGTATGTCCAGAATTTCACGGGGTGCGTTGCCCTTGTTACAACTCCCCAAATTATTAAATGAATTCTGCCATGGCGGAGAGCTTGCCAGCAGATGATCAGAAAAACTGATGTAATGAGGCAGCTGATGAGCAAATCAATGATGTGCCTTGCTTCCGGCATGTTCAGCTCACGTATTTCTGGACGATCGGGATCCGGCGGCCGACGCCGAAGGCGAGGGGGGTGATCTTCAGGCCGGGGGCGGCCTGCTTGCGCTTGTATTCGTTGAGGTCGACCTTGCGGACGATGTCGTTGACCACCGCGGGGTCGAAGCCCTGCGCCGCAAGGTCGGCGCGCGACAGGCCTTCCTCGATGTAGCCCTTAAGGATGGCGTCGAGCGTCTCGTAGGGTGGCAGGCTGTCCTGGTCGGTCTGGTCAGGCCGGAGCTCGGCGCTCGGGGCCTTGTCGATGCTGGAGCACGGGATGATCTCCTTGCTGCGGTTGATCCAGCGGGCGAGGGCGTAGACCTGCATCTTGAACACGTCGCTGATGACCGCGAGGCCGCCGCACATGTCGCCGTAGAGCGTGCAGTAGCCGACGGCCAGCTCACTTTTGTTGCCGGTGGTGAGGAGGAGCGCGCCGAACTTGTTGGAGATGGCCATGAGCAGCAGCCCGCGGGCGCGGGCCTGGATGTTCTCCTCGGCGATGTCGCGCGGCCGGCCGGCGAAGATGGGCGCGAGGGTCTTTTCCGCGGCCGCGACCGCCTCGGCGATGGAAATGGTGTGGAACTCGATCCCGAGGCTGCGGGCCACCGCGGCCGCGTCGTCCTTGGAATGCTGGCTGGAGATCACCGAGGGCAGGCTGACACCAATGACATTCTTCGGGCCGAGCGCCTCGGCGGCGATGACGGCCGTGAGGGCGGAGTCGATGCCGCCGGAGAGGCCGAGCAGGGCCTTCTTGAAGCCCGTCTTCTGCGCGTAATCCCTGACGCCCATCACGAGGGCGTCGTAGATATCGGCGAGGTCCTCCTGTCCGAAAGTGGGGTGCTGGATCTGAGGTTTCGGATTTGAGATTTGGGATTTGGGTGGATCGGTATCGACGACCCGCAGCTCCTCGCGGAAGGCGGCGAGCCCGCCGAGAATCTTGCCGGAGGCGTCGCAGACCACGCTGCGGCCGTCGAAGAGCAGTTCGTCGTTGCCCCCGATGGCGTTGACGTAGGCGACCGGGCAGCCGAGCTGGCGGGCGGTGTCGGCCACCAGCTTGTGGCGGACGTCGCCCTTGCCGTGGTTCCACGGGCTGGCGGAGAGATTGACCATCACGTCGCAGCGTTGGGCCGCGAGCTGGCGGACGGGCTCAATTCCGTTGTAGAGCCGGCGGGTCGAGATCATGGCGTGGGTCCAGATATCCTCGCAGATGGTGAGGCCGATGCGCCGGCCGCCGAACTCGACCACGATGGGCGCGGCCGCGGGCTCGAAGTAGCGGTCCTCGTCGAATACGTCGTAGGTCGGCAGCAGACACTTGCGGGCAGAGACGGTGATCTTGCCCCGGTGGCAGAAGGCGGCGGCGTTGAAGGCGGAGCGGCCCTGGCCGGTCGTGTTGGCCTCGGTGTAGCCGATGACGGCCGGCACGTCGCCAATCTGCTTGGCGAGCTCGCGGGTGGCCTGCTCGACGTCCGGCACGAAACGTTTCTTGAACAGCAGGTCGCGGGGCGGGTAGCCGCTGACGGCCAGCTCCGGAAACACCACCAGTTCGGCGCCCTGGGCGACCAGCGTGCGGTAAGCCTCGACGATGCGCCGGCTGTTGCCGGCGAGGTCGCCTACGATGGTGTTGATCTGGGCCAGGCCGATGCGCATGGGAGGACGCGACAACTTGAGGGCAAAGCGCTGGACTGCAACCTCAAGCCGCCATTTTCGCTAGCGGTCGCAGCAGAATCCCGCCTACTGTGCCGTTCATGCCGACTGCTCCCGCTGCCCGCCTGATTCTCGCCTCCGCTTCGCCGCGGCGG
>DATFUQ010000293.1:0-2437 GCA_035260745.1 Lacunisphaera sp.
TCGCAGCGGTCGGCAAAGAGCGCCACTTCCTTCAGCACGCGGTCGTCGCTGACATCCAGCTCCAGGCCCGCCTGCCGCAACCGTTGCATGAGCTGCTCGCGGTAGACGCCGCTCACCTGCGGCGCGCGGTGGGCGATCGCCTCCACCGCCTGGTGCAGTTTCTCCAGCCGCCCGAGAAAATCTATCAGCAGCGCCTCGCCTTCCTTCGCCCGCATCGCCGCCAGTCCGCGAAGCGCGGACTTGAGGGCCTTCAATAAAATCGCGGCCGACGCCTCGTCCGCGGGCAGCTTGGCGCCAGTGCGCTGGGCGCTGGCAATCTGCCACAACAATTCGCCGTTCGGTTCGAACTTGAGCCCCTGCGCCTTCGCCAGTTTGGCCAGCTGCTTGAGCGTCGCGGCCACCGCCGCCTGGTCCCACTCGGGACTGGCGGAGGCTTTGCCAGCCACCTCCACGGCGACATGCACCTTGCCCCGCAGGGCAACCTGCCGCACGGCATCGCCGACCGCAGCCTCAAACGGCTGCCACTCGTCGGGCAGCGCCATGCTCAGGTCGAGCCCGCGGCGGTTCACCGAGTTGATCTGCACGGTTAGCGTCTGCGTCCCGAGGTTGGCCGTGGCGCGGCCGTAGCCTGTCATGCTGTTCATCGAACAGAAGTAACAAGTATCAAGGGACAAGTGGCAAGACCCGGTATGCGCAATCCGCTCAGTCGGCCGTGTCGTCTTTGCCGGCAATTGTTGAAAAGATGCGCCTCAGTTCACCCCCCTCCGTCACAAGCTCGTCCCTTTCTTTACTCAAGGTGGGCTCCGGTCCTGTCTCCAGCAATCGCAACCAGAGTCCTGATTCTCGCACTTCCTTGCGGCAGACTTTGATTCGATAGAAGAAATCTTTTCTGCTCAGTCCCTCTTGCGCTTCCAAATAGTTGGCGGCAACTGATCCCGAGGATCTCACAAGCTGTTTTGCGTCCTCGTAATTCGCAATCGATTTGGGCAATCGATTGGCAAAACGTCTGATACGCACAGCGAATTCAAACGTCCTTCTAATCAAATCCTTTGGATGCTCGGCCATGATTGCTTCTCTGGTTTCCCAACGTCACCTGGCCCAGTGACTTGGCACTTGTTACTTGCTACTTGTCGCTTGGCTGCGCCAGCAGCTTCTGCACCTGCTGCACGTCCTTGTCGCCGCGGCCGGACAGGTTGATGAGGATGATCTTGTCCTTCCCCAGTGCCTTGGCGCGTTTCAGGCCGTGGACAATGGCGTGAGTCGACTCGAGCGCGGGGATGATGCCCTCGGTCCGCGAGCAAAGCTGAAACGCCTCGAGCACCTCGTCGTCGGTGGCGTGGGTGTAGTCAATCCGCCCCGCATCGCGGTAGTAGGCGTGCTCGGGGCCGATGGCGGCGTAGTCGAGGCCGGCCGACACGGAATGCGTCAGCTCGATCTGCCCGTCGGGGTTCTGGAGAATGTAGCTCTTGCTGCCCTGCAGCACGCCGAGCTTGCCGCCCTCGAAGCGCGCCGCGTGGTCACCGCGCTTGAGGCCGCGCCCGCCCGCCTCGACGCCCGTGAGCCTGACCGACTTGTCGCCGAGGAACTCGAAGAAACAGCCGATGGCGTTGCTGCCGCCACCGACGCAGGCGATCATCTCATCGGGCAGCCGGCCCTCGCGGGCCATGATCTGCTCGCGCAATTCCTGGCCGATGACGCGGTTGAAATCGCGGACCATCATCGGATACGGGTGCGCCCCGAGCGCCGAGCCGAGGATGTAGTGCGTGCCGCGGACATTGGTCACCCAGTCGCGCATCGCCTCGTTGACCGCGTCCTTGAGCGTCTTCTGGCCGGCGTCGACACTGGCGACCTTGGCGCCCATCAGGCGCATGCGGAAGACATTCAGCGCCTGCCGCTCCATGTCCACCGCGCCCATGTAGACGACGCACTCGAGGCCGAACTTCGCGCAAACCGCCGCGGTGGCCACGCCGTGCTGCCCGGCGCCGGTCTCCGCGATGATGCGCTTCTTGCCCATGCGCCGCGCGAGCAGGACCTGGCCGAGGGCGTTGTTGATCTTGTGCGCCCCGGTGTGCAGGAGGTCCTCGCGCTTGAAATAGATTTTCGCCCCGCCACAGTGCTTCGTCAGCCGCTCGGCGAAATACAGCTCGGTCGGCCGGCCGGCGAATTCCTTGAGGTGGTGCCGCAATTCCTTCTGGAACTCCGGGTCCTCGCGCGCCAGCTCGTAGGCTGCGGTCAGCTCGGCCAGCGCGGTCATCAGTGTCTCCGGCACGAACACGCCGCCATAACGGCCAAAATGCCCGGAGGCATCGGGCAACGGGCCGGGGGCGGGAGGGGCGGGAGCTGGCTTGGCGGCGACGGACATGCGGGGATACGGATAGGTCGGGCCCCAGTTGAAGGCAAATGGGATTTATGTCTGTGGAAAAATCTGCAGCGGCGG